>JAYSZC010000188.1:0-2100 GCA_043738235.1 Lewinellaceae bacterium
TCACGCTCGGTCATTCCTCATCCCTCATTCCTCATCCCTAAAAATCCTCATTCCTCATCCCTCATTCCTGAAAATCAACATGTACGTATGAAAAAAATCTTTGTTATTGCCTTTTTTGTGACAACCCTGTTTCCCCTACAGGCCCAACTGACCATTGAAAAAATCATGGACGACCCCAAAGTTTCCGTTGGGGCGCTTCCTTCCAGCCCGTATTGGTCGGAAGACAGCAAAACCATCTATTTCAACTGGAACCCGGAGGGCAAAACAGCCGACTCCCTGTACGCCGTAGATATTTCCGATAACAAGCCCTATCGGTTATCGCCGGAACAACGGCGCGTGCTGCCTTCCAACTTTGGCGTCTATAACCGGCTGCGCAGCCAGAAACTCTATACCAAAAACGGCGATCTGTTCCTCCTGGATTGCAAAACAATGCAGCTGCGTACCCTGACCAATACGGCGGAATCTGAAAGCAACGTATCTTTCAGCGCAGACGAAACGCAAGTTTTTTTTACAAGAAGTAATAATCTGTACAGCATACATCTTTCCAACGGAATGCTGACCCAGTGGACCAACTTCCAGTCGGGCAGCGCAAAACCGGAACCGAAAGCAATTGAACAGGAAAAATGGTTGAAAAAAGATCAATTGGTACTGTTCGATGTGTTGAAAGAAAGGGCCGACAAAAAGAAGGAAGCCGATAAAAACGCTAAAACGGAACAGCCCAAACGTCCGAAGGAAATCTTCCTCGACGAAAAACGTATCGACGACATTCAACTCAGCCCGGATGGCCAATTTGTGACCTACCGCCTGAATGTATCGCCCAAAAATGAAAAAAGAGCGATTGTGCCGAGTTATGTAACCGAATCGGGATTTACCGAGGACCTTCCCGCGCGCACCAAAGTAGGCAGCGTACAGTCATATCAGGAATACTGGGTGTACGACCTGCAACGCGATACGACTATTCAGATAAGCATCGCTCAATTGGAAGGCATTGCGGAGCAACCGGCATATCAGAAAGAATATCAGACCGGCGCTGACAGTACTAAAACGAAGAAAAAAGACACGCGCAAACTCAACTTCGGCAACCTGATCTGGTCGGATAACGGGCGGTATGGCATACTGACTGCGCGGAGCACAGACAACAAAGACCGCTGGATTCTCCAACTGGATCCGGCCACGGCTTCCTTAAAAACACTGGATCGTCTGCGCGATGAGGCCTGGGTAAATTTCGCTTTTAATTCGATGGGCTTCCTGGGAGACAAACAAACGATTTATTACCAATCTGAGTCCGATGGATACGCGCATTTGTACACAATTGACCTGGAAACAGGCCAAAAAACGCAGCTGACAAAAGGTAATTTTGAAGTGCAAAATGTCCGGCTTTCTAAGGACAAACGTTTTTTTTACCTCACTACCAATGAAGTGCATCCGGGAGAACAACACTATTACCGTATGCCTGTACAAGGCGGAGAACGCGTCCGGCTGACACAAAAAAGCGGCGCCTATCAGGCGGTACTTTCCCCGGATGAAACAAAATTGGCCTATCTGTACTCCACTGCAACGCGCCCCTGGGAACTATTCGTTCAGGACAATGATCCATTGGCAAAATCTGTACAAATCACTAATTCCCTGAGCAAGCAGTTTCAGTCCTACGCATGGCGCGAACCCAAAATTATCACCATAAAGGCGCGCGACGGTGCGGAGGTGTATGCCCGTTTGTACGAAGGGAAAGGGAAAAACGGCAAAAAACCGGCAGTTGTTTTTGTACACGGCGCCGGGTATTTACAAAATGCGCACCGCTGGTGGAGTAGCTATTTCAGGGAGTACATGTTTCATAACTTCCTGGTAGACAATGGCTACACGGTGCTCGATATGGATTTCCGCGGATCGGCGGGTTACGGTCGCGACTGGCGTACTGGCATCTACCGACACATGGGCGGCAAAGACCTGGACGATCATGTGGACGGGGCGAAATGGCTGGTTCAAAACCAGGGCGTCGACCCCAAACGGATTGGCCTGTACGGCGGCTCCTATGGCGGCTTTATCACCCTGATGGCCATGTTTACCACGCCGGATGTTTTTCAATCGGGCGCCGCCTTGCGG
>JAYSZC010000189.1:0-2100 GCA_043738235.1 Lewinellaceae bacterium
TGGCAAACGGTTGTCAATCTGATCCAAAGCCCGGCTAGGAAAGCTGCCTAAGCGACAATTTGAAATGCACCCCCCTTGGCTTTACGTTACCACCCCAAACCATCAAACCTCTCAAACCATCAAACCACTCACATAAAGGAACCAAACAAAGAGTTAAGACGTTCTTGTGGCTGTTTTGAATAATATGGAAATAGGAACCGTAGTAAAATCCACTGGCAGCTGGTACAATGTACTGCTCGACTCTGGTGAAATGATGCAGTGCCGTATTGTGGGTAAATTTCGCCTCGATGATATTCCGCTGACCAACCCTGTTGCCGTGGGCGACCAGGTAGAAGTACACCCGGAGGACAACGGGCAGGGAATGATTAAAAAAATACTGCCCCGCCGCAACTGTGTGGTACGACAGTCGCCGCGCCGCAAGCACGACCTGCATTTGATGGCTTCCAATATCGACCAGGCTGTGCTAATTGTCACTGTCGTGGAGCCTTCCCTGAAACCCGGTTTTATCGACCGTTTTCTGGTCATGACCGAACGCGATGAAATACCCGTCACGATTGTTTTTAACAAAAGCGACCTGTACGATGCGGAAGACATGGAGAAATTCGAGGAAATGAAGGCTGTTTACACCAAAATCGGTTACGGCGTGCTGCTCACTTCTGTTGTACAAAACGTTGGTTTGGAAACTTTTAAACAACTATTACAAGATAAGACCACCCTCGTCAGCGGCCAGTCGGGCGTAGGTAAAAGCAGCTTGGTCAATGCCATTCAGGGACACCTGGACTTGCGTACCAGCGAGATCAGCGACTACTCCGGAAAAGGACAACACACGACCACTTTTGCGGAGATGTTTGAACTGGATTTCGGCGGTCGACTGATCGATACCCCAGGTATCAAAACCCTCAGTTTTAATGACAAGGACAAAGCCAATCTGGCACATAGTTTCCGGGAATTTTTCGCCCTTTCCAAAAACTGCCGTTTCGGCGGCTGCCTGCACCGCAACGAACCCGGTTGCGCCGTACACGAAGCGCTGCGCCGGAGTGAAGTAAGTGAATTGCGCTACTTGAATTACCTGAGGTTGCTGGAAGAAGCGGAAGACCAGAATTACTGGGAGCGGAACAAGGAATTTTAATCTTTCAGGCACCGTACTTTTGCCCGATGCAACGAATTGCTTATTTTTCACTTCGGATCGTCATTGTGCTGTTTCGAAGGCTGCCTTTCCGGGTATTGTACATACTTTCCGATGGCATAGCATTCCTGCTTTGTCATATTATCCGTTATCGCAAAAATGTAATTGCCGACAACCTGCACCGGGCATTCCCCGAAAAAACGGCAGCCGAAATCCGGGATGTTACACGTGAATGCTACCGCAGTCTGTCAGATGTACTGCTGGAAACGCTCAAATCATTTAGCATGTCAGTTGGAGAAATAACGCGTCGCTGCCGACCGGTAAATCCCGAATTACTCAACCGCTACCTGGATCGCAACCAACCTTTGATCCTGGCAGGCACCCACCTCGGCAACTGGGAATACAGCGGATTAACGATGCCTCCTGCATTTCATGGTATCACTATCGGGGCCTTTAAACCATTGAGAAATAAGAAAATGGAGCATTTTCTCAATCGTGCACGCGCAAGTACCGGCATGGAAATGGTAGGGATGGATGACATTTATCGCGTCATGCGATTACGCAGTAGTAAAGCCTCCGTATTTCTTCTTCTGGCCGATCAGTCGCCCAGTAGTCGTAAAAGCGCACATTGGATTTCTTTTTTCGGGCAGCAAACGGCATTTCTCCCGGGCGTAGACGTGTTGAGTAGAAAATTTGCATACCCCGTTCTGTACTATCGCACCGAACGATTGCGCCGCGGGTTTTATGAAATTGTATTCGAGGAAATCTGCTCCGATCCGGTCGCCATGCCGGAAAAGGAAATTACCCGGGCGTATGCGCAACTGCTCGAAAGGGATATTCGCTATCATCCCGAACAATGGCTCTGGAGCCACAGGCGGTGGAAAATGGCAGAAGAGGGATGAGGAATGAGGGATGAGGGATGAGGAATGAGGGATGAGGGATGAGGGATGAGGAATGAGGGATGAGGGATGAGG
>JAYSZC010000190.1:0-14338 GCA_043738235.1 Lewinellaceae bacterium
CTATGTATCCCAATCCAGCCACAAAGATATGACCCAGACTTGAAACGTGATTCATCCGACTTTTCAGTGAGGTCGTCCAAAATGAAACGCCGCCGGCACTTTAGTATCCGGCGCTTTCAACGAACTTCTATACTTTTGCAGTGTTCTAAGCACCAAGTTATGCGTCACCACTACCTGTTTTGTTTGTTTGTATTCCTGCTGGTCTTTGTTTCGGCTTGCAGGGACGAACCTGCTAACCGTCCGGAATCTCCTAATTCGCTGCTGCAGGAGTCGCCGGCGCCTGCTACGAAAGTTTCCGACCCGGCGCCTTTACCCAAGACCGGTGCGGGTAGTTTTGAAAACCTGGTTGCCGACTTTGAGAGCAAAGACCGGGGTATCTGGCAAAAACCGAATATGGTTATTTCGCTGCTGGGCGATCTGGAAGGCAAAACGGTAGCAGATATTGGGGCAGGCACCGGTTACTTTACCTTTCGAATGGTGCCCAAAGCCAAAAAAGTAATTGGAATCGACATCGACCAGCGGTTTATTGATTTTATGGATAGTGTAAAAGTACGGCTCGACGAGCGCTACCGCGATCGTTTTGAAACGCGTTTAGCCAGGGCCGACGATCCCCTTTTACGCCCGGAAGAAGCCGATGCGGTGGTGTTGGTCAATACGTACGGTTATATCAACAACAGGGTTCAATACTTGAAAACGCTCTGGAAAGGCATCTCTCCCGGAGGGCGGGTGCTGATTATTGATTTCAAAAAAAACAACCTCCCTATCGGCCCGCCTGACCAATTCAAGGTGGCCATTAGTCAGGTGGAACGAGAACTGCTGACGGCAGGGTTTTCGATTGACAAAATAGATCAGGATGCGCTGGATTACCAGTATATTGTACTGGCGAAAAAGCCCCTGAAACCTCAACAAAACACGAATTGATTTTCATCGGCTTTTGCCTTTTGTAATTTTGCTTTTCCCTTATGCGCGGTTCCCTGAGACTTTTTACATGGTTTGGTATTCCTGTACATCTGCACTGGAGTTTTGGCCTTATTTTTTTATATGCTTTATGGATTGGTTATGATAACAACCTCGATATTATGGGGACTATCTGGCTGATGGGCTTTTTTGTAGCGCTGTTCGGATGTGTGTTGTTACATGAATACGGCCATGCGCTGACCGCCCGACGGTATGGCGTATCTACGCACGATATTATCCTGACGCCTATCGGCGGCATCGCGCGGCTGGAAAAAATGCCGGAAAAACCGGTGCAGGAATTTGTGGTGGCGATTGCCGGCCCGCTGGTCAATGTGGTCATTGCGCTGCTGTTGTTCGTCGTCAGTATGCTGGTGTTTGATGGCGAGCGCTGGGAGTTTTTTAAATGGTTTCTGCAACAACAGTTTGCCTTCTCCGGGGCGGATGAAACAGGCCAGGTCATGGAAGAAACCGGGTTGCAACCGTCCGGGCTGCTTTTTTACCTGCCGGTACTGGTAGCCACGAATATCGGTTTGGTGATATTTAACCTGATACCTGCATTTCCCATGGACGGAGGCCGTATTTTCCGATCCTTGCTGGCCATGAAGTGGGGCAGGGTAAGGGCAACGCGCTGGGCGGCCTGGCTTGGACAGGCGATTGCGGTACTCTTTATCGGGTACGGATTGTGGAACAATGCTTTTACACTCGCTTTGGTGGGCTTTTTTGTATTTACAACGGCCCGTTCAGAAAATTCGATGGTTCAATTAGACGATTTTCTGCGCCAGTACCGGGCAAAGGATCTGCTTCGCCCGCAGTTTACCCGCCTGCGTCTGAATGACTGGATGCAGTCGGCAGCTGAGCTGCTACAGCAGGGGCTGGAGCGCCATTTTCTGGTATTCGATATGTCCGACCACCTGGTTGGAATGCTGGATGAAGCCAGTATTGTTTCAGCCATTAAGAAGAATGACCTGAGTAAAGAGGTGGCACAATATGCCCAACGGCCTGAAATCGTGCACCCGAACGAGTCCTTGCAATATGTATTTCAACTGATCCGCCAACAAGGCAACGCCATTGTGGCGGTGGGAGATGAAACCGGCCTCTTAGGTGTGATTGACGAAGCGGGGCTGTACAATTTTATGCGCTTGCAAGGGAGTAAAGGTGTTTAACCCCCGACCCCTAAAGGGTCGCAGGGCTGTTAAGTGCTACTTGTACATTGGATATTGAACATTGAAAATTGGTCATTTTTTGAATTTTTAATTAAAAAATGACCAATTTTCAATGACTAATTTTCAATGTTCAATGCAAAAAGAACTGAACTTAACAACCCTGCTTTAGGGGTCGGGGGCTAAACACTAAACACCATTCAAATCAAGTCCCGCAGCGTCAGCGTTTTTTTATATCGTTTGCCTTCCCGGCGCACCACGATCCGCACCTTTTTTCCGGATTTTTTTTGCAAAATGCGTTGAATATCGCCCATGGACAAGACGCTGGCCGGTGTCAGTCCGACGCGCATGATCTGGTCGCCTTTTTGAATATCCGCTTCAGAGGCCGGCGAATTAGGGAGTACGGTTAGTACAATAAAGTTATTCAGCGTACTGCCTGAAGTAATAATATTCATGCCGCTCCGGTCATACAAAAATTCGCTTTTATATTCTCTGCCCGGTTTCAGCCAGATTTTGGAATCATGGTAATCCAGAATAACAATAAAGCGGCTGAGCAGGGCATTGCCGATCAATCCATTGCGCTTGTTCAGGTATTCGAGGTTTACGCCGGCGGTATCTAAGGTCTGGAAATAGGTGACGATATTCGACTGGCTGTATTTTCCAATTTCCAGTTTACTGATACGCCCCGTGAATCCTTCCAGGTATCCGCCCAGCCCCATCCCGATATTGGAGACGATGGCATTAGGAGGCGGTTTTACCAGCTGATGTGTATTGGAAAACAACAAAAGTGGCAGGCCTGCTCCCGTATCGATCAGTAATTTGACGACTGTGGAAGAATCGCGCATGGATTGCATGGGCGTAAATACGTACATTTTATTGCGAAATACCTCCACTGGAACCGGTGAAAACCCTTCATCGCGCAGTTTGAAAGCATTGCGCTCGAACAGGGTGATAATGCGGCGTTCATAATTGATCCGCGTGATATATTTTGAAAAAACATTGGCACTCATAATGCCGTGGACGTTTACGCCTGCGTATTCTTCAAACCGGAAATAATCTTCCTGCAATACCAGAATATCTTCCCGGGGCGCTACCACTTTATTGGGAATATCGAAGCGGATTCTGCGGGCGAGGTAGGCGATCAAGTCTGTTTTCAGATCGGAACCTTTTACCCGGAACTCACGCTCGTACTGTACATTCAACAGATCGCTGACCTCCCGTTTACTCAGAATGGTATGCTCGGCCCCGGTATCAAAAATAAATTTTAGTGGAAAGGTGCCGTTGATGGTGACCGTCAGAATGATAAAATTATTGGTGAATTCAAATGGAATATCCATCTGTTTCTGGCCTGGCGGCATGAAAAAACCCGACTGTCCATTGGAGGGCGTTACCACCCAAAGGCACAACCACAGGAAGCAAAAAGTTTTTGTCAGCATAGCAGATGATTATTAGCGAGCGTAATTTAGATCAATTACCCCATACGGCAACGGCAAAATCTGTTGGCAAGCATAACAACTGTGCGTGTTGCAAAAGGTTGTTGAGGGTTGATAAGGGATGAGGAATGAGGAATGAGGGATGAGGGATGAGGAATGAGGGATGAGGAATGAGGGATGAGGAATGAGGGATGAGGAATGACCGAGCGTTATGTCCGACATTACGCTCGGCCATTCCTCATCCCTCATTCCTCATTCCTATCAACATGATACTGTACCGCCAGGTGCTTCAGCATATCCACTGTCATGGCATCGAGGTCGAATTGCGGTTGCCAACCCCAATCGCTGCGCGCCGCGGAGTCGTCTATACCAGCCGGCCAGGAATCGGCTATGGCTTGTCTGAAATCGGGTTTGTGCGTGATTTTAAAGGAAGGAATTGTTTTTCGGATGCTCGCGGTTACTTCTTCCGGTGTAAAACTCATACCTGCCAGGTTATAACTGGTGCGAACGGAGAGCAGGTTGGAGGGCGCTTCCATCACTTCGAGCGTCGCCCGGATGGCATCGGGCATATATAGCATGGGTAGGCGGGTATGCGCGCTGAGAAAACATTCGTACAGTTTGTGCTGAATGGCGTAATGATAAATGTCTACGGCATAGTCTGTGGTGCCGCCTCCGGGCATACTCTGATAACCGACAATGCCGGGATACCGCAGCGAACGCACATCCAGGCCATAGCGGCGGTAATAGTAATTGGCCCAATTTTCACCGGCTACCTTGCTGATGCCATATACCGTTTCCGGGATCAGTACTTCGTATTGCGGCGTGTTGTGGTGGCTTGCTTCCCGTCCGAAAACAGCAATGGAAGAAGGGAAATACACTTTTGCCAGCTGTCGTTGCCGGCTGATTTCCAGCACATTGAACAGGCTGCGCATATTGATATCCCAGGCCCAGAGCGGATTCTTTTCACCATTGGCGCTGAGAATGGCGGCTAAGTGATAAATCTGGGTAATACGCCATTTTTTTACAATTTCCTCCAGCGCAGCGCCGTCCAGCGCATCGAGGATTTCTGTGGGGCCGTCTTGCGGACCGAGCGCGCGCAGGTCGGCGGCAATCACATGGTCGGGCAGATACACTTCTCGTAAAGCCTCCGTCAATACTGCCCCGATTTGGCCTCCGGCTCCGATAATAAGAATACGGTCTTGTTTCATAAATAATTTGGTCGCCCGGTGTGGTGCAGGACTTTGTTTTTATATCCGGCGAAAGTATGGCGGGCCTTTTAAAGCGCCAAATGCCGAATGGGGCTTTGTTTGGTACGTTTATTGACTTTCTGAGCAGCATACGAACACTGGTATGTATCAATGTGATGTATAGATACGTTTATGGACAAATACTGCTTACTTTTATGGGGTTTTTGGCCTTCACATCCATACGCGCCATTTAGTACCCAAAACTGAATAAGACCATGCATCTTGCTCCCTCCTTCAGGCTGGTCATACGGAATTTTATTTCCACACTGCTGCTCTCCTTAATGGGTTGGGCTGCCGTATTGGCTCAGCCTGTATTTTCCTGGGACGCACTATTGGGCGGAGAAAGTTATGAAGAACTCAATGCCCTGGAGGTTTTACCCGACGGCATCATTGCGGCCGGCTCCACGCGTTCGGGTATTGCGTTTGGCGCCCCCTCTGATTTTTCCTGGAATATGCTGGTGGTCAAACTCGATTTCGACGGCAACGTGCTTTGGCAGTATACCTACGGCGGTGCGCAGGACGAACGGCTCTGGGCGCTTATTCCAACCAGCGATGGCGGCTTTTTGGCAGGCGGTTATTCCTATTCGGGTGTTAGTGGCGACAAAACAGAGCCAAGCCGGGGCGATAAAGACGTTTGGATCATCAAACTCGATGCTTCCGGTCAAATACTGTGGGATAAAACCCTTGGCGGTTTATTACAGGATGAACTGTTTAGCGTGCTGGAAATGCCTGATGGCGGTTTTCTGCTGGGTTGTCATTCCAATTCCGGCCTTTCCGGTGATAAAACGGAAGATAGCCGGGGCAGCCATGATATTTGGATTATTCGCACTGACGGACAGGGAAATAAGACCTGGGACAACACCTTGGGAGGCATCGGATACGAACAGATCAATGACCTGGTCTGGGCGGCTGACGGCGCGGTGTACTGTTCAGGCGGCAGCACATCGCCTGAAAATGATGGCGAAATCGGCCCGGAAACTGCCCGGGGAGGCATGGATTTTTTATTGATGAAAATAGACCCTGTGGATGCGTCGGTATACTGGTCGCGGCGCTACGGCGGCGCCGGAGAAGATTATGCTTACAGTTTGATAGTAGCATCCAATGACCGTTTATACCTCGGCGGACGATCAGGCTCCCAGCAGGCCCCGGCAGGACTTTATAACAATGGTAAATCGGCTGCGTTTTACGGTGGCGCCGGCGACTTTTGGTTGCTCGAACTGGATGCGGACGGACAAAAAACCGCCGAATGGAGTTTTGGCGGCGACGGATTGGAGGACCTGTATGAAATAGCGGAAAAACCATGCGGAGGCCTTGTATTGGGCGGTGTTTCCGATTCTGGCGCATCGGGCAATAAAACGTCCGGCGGGCGCGGCAGTTTTGATTATTGGGTCGTTTCATTAGATTCAGACGGCAACAAACTGTGGGATCAGAGCATCGGGGGCGCCGGCGGCGACGCACTCACCTGTATTGCGCAATTTGCGGACGGTTCTTTGCTTTTTGGCGGCCATTCCGATAGTCCGGCGGGTTTTGAAAAAACAAAAACCCCCTTCGGATTCAATGACTTCTGGATGGTCAGCAGCCGATGCAGTGCGATGGTTCAAATTGAAGTCGAAAATGCCAATAATCCATGTTCCGACGAACCGCTTACACTCCTTGCAAATGCACCGGATTGCTCCACTTGCATCTATGAATGGAATACAGGTACTGCCGATCCTGTTATTGAAGTGCCTCCCGGAACCACGGATACTTTTTCAGTACAAGTATGCAACGAAGGCGCCTGCATCGCCTTTGATACCATCATTGTAGCGACATACGTTCCGCCACGGATCGAACTGGGCGCTGATATTGTATTCGTGTCGGGCGCTACACTGACGCTTCAAAACAGCCAACCCGAATGGTCTTATGCGTGGAATACGGGCAGCACGGCTGCTTCGATTCAGGTGACTCAATCGGGCGCCTATTCCGTCACGGTGACAGACCCGAACGGCTGCACGGATACAGACCTGATCCAGGTAACCCGGAACGTTGAAAAAAAACAGGTGTGGGTGCCGAATATTTTTTCACCCAATGACGACGGATACAGCGATTACCTCAGCATTTTTACAGACGACAGCGGATTGCAGGTGATTACTTTCCAGATAGCGGACCGCTGGGGCGACTTGTATTACCGCCGGGATAATTTTGTGCCACTGTATTCCAACGAGGGCTGGAATGGCCGTTGGAAGGGAAAATTAGCGCCCGCCGGTGTGTACGGCTGGTTTGCGGTTGTGGAGTTTTCAGATGGCGAACAACTGTTGCTGGAGGGGGATGTGACGCTGCTTCGATAGGCGTTTTTACGACATAGGTTTTTTACCACATAGGCACGTAGATTTACCACATAGAAAACATAGTTCTTAGCGTACTCTACGCTATGTGTTCTATGTGTAAAATCTATGTGCCTCGTGGTAAAAAAATTCTCTATGTGGTAAACCCCCCTTTTTTACCCGTCTTTTGAAGCCGGCGTTAAAAAATTACTTTATTAAAATGAACAAATTCGTACATTTCGCCCGAAAAAAGTCATCCACTACAAAAGTGTATATGGATTTCTTTTAATCTATCTTTAATCTCAATAGGGAATTTATGCGCATACAGTTCAGCCTTTCCTGCCAGAAAGGCACGATTATTCCAATTAACTACCAATCTGAAATCTCGCAGTGGATTTTTTCCGTCCTTTCTAAAGCCGGCACTGAATTGTCCACCTGGGTACAGCAACAAGGTTTTGATCTGACCTCTCGAAACTATAAGTTGTTCACATTCAGCCCCTTGGCGATCTATCCATACGAGATGGATCAGGTAAAACAAGAATTTAAATTACTCGGCAACCAGGTCAAGCTGAGTTTTTCCATTTATCTGCCCCCTGTATTTGAACAACAGGTAGTCCATTTATTTCGCCAAATGCCCCTTGCCTTAGGCACCTGTGACGGACGACCTGCACAGTTTGAAGTGAAGCACTGGCAGGTCATGAGCAGGCCCAATTTCAAGGAGACCATGCAATTCAAAGCGGTGTCGCCTATCTCCGTCACAACCGTGGAAGAGATCAAAACGCCCAATCCTTACCTGTTACCGGATAATGAAGCATACGATGTGAGTTTTTTTCATCATATCGTGCGCCGTTTCAAAGCCGCTATGCAATACAAGTCGCTGGCAAATATGAAAATGCTGGATCCGGCGTTTCCTATGCACTACCGACTAATGGGACAAGCCAAATCGCGACTCATTCACCTGAAACCCAACCCGGAAGACATCCAGCAATTGCGTGGCTTCGCTTATGAATTTGAGGTGAGTATGCCGCTGGGAGCGATGGAGTTCTCCTACTTTGCAGGATTTGGCGAATACCCACACCTCGGTTTTGGTTACGTGGACATCAAATAAACGTTTTTGGTGTTTCGTGTTTGGTGTTTGGGGGTGTTTCGCCTTTGGCCGAGTGGCTGAATCCGAAACACCCTACACGAAACACTATACACGTTCAAATAAATTCTGCTCTTTCGCTTATGTTGCTGCCCCGCGCTTTTTTTCCCGTTTTCTGCATGTCTGCATTACTGGCGTTGCCTTCCTGTGAAGATACCAGTGAAAAAACGCAGGCTGCCATTATCGGACATTGGGAACTGACCAAAGCCCTGCGCAATGATCGGGAAACAGGAACGCTCGAAGGCGTTTATTTCGATTTCAAGGCCGACGGAAAGATGCAAACCAACCTGCCGGTCGGCGCCGATGTGCCGGTCGAATATGAAGTAGAGAAAACGGAGATTGTTCAAAAAACCCCGCAACCGATTCGTTATCAGGTTGCTACAGTGGAAGACTCCCTACTGATACTCAAAATGGAAGTACGAGGCATGACTTTTGAAATGCAGCTGCGGAGAGCAGCGGAACCTGCACCGGTTGACAGCCTGGCTGTGCCGCCTTCTGATACGGCCAATTAACTTTAAGTAAAAAGGCAAAATAACAAAGGGCAAAAAGCAATGTAAATCAATGAGTTACATTGCTTTTTGCCCTTTGCTATTTTGCCCTTTTACATATTAGCCAAAGGCCTCCACTCCCACACACCAAACACCACACCCGAAACAATCACTTCCTGAACCCACCTTTCTGCGGTCCGCCTATGCCCGGCGGCATACCCATTTTGCCCATCGGCGTATTTGCCATCTGGTGCATCATTTTGCGCATGTCGTTGAAGTTCTTAATAAACATATTGATCTGTTCCGGCGTCTGGCCGCAACCGCGGGCGATGCGTTTTTTGCGGCCCAGGTTGAGCAGGTCGGGATTGGCGCGTTCCTGTGGGGTCATACTTTGAATAATGGCTTCCACGCGGTTGATCGCTTTATCGTCGATGGGAGCGTCTTTCAGCGCTTTACCCACACCCGGGATCATACTGATCAGGCTTTTCAGGTCGCCCATTTTTTTGATCTGTTGCATTTGTCCCAGGAAGTCGTTGAAATCAAACTTGTTTTGTTTGATCCTTTTCTCCATGCGTTTGGCTTCCTCTTCGTCGAAGTCCATCTGGGCTTTTTCCACCAGCGACACGATATCGCCCATGCCGAGAATCCGCTGGGCCATCCGGTCTGGATAGAAAACGTCGAGCGCGTCTAATTTTTCGCCCATCGAAACGAACTTGATGGGTTTGCCAACCGTGTATTTGACCGTGAGGGCCGCGCCACCGCGTGTATCACCGTCGAGCTTAGTGAGCACCACGCCATCAAAATTGATGCGCGTATTGAATGCTTCCGCCGTATTCACCGCATCCTGACCGGTCATCGAATCCACCACGAACAAGGTTTCGGTCGGGTTGAGGGCTTTTTTGATTCCGGCTACCTCGTTCATCATCACTTCATCCACGGCAAGGCGGCCTGCCGTATCCACGATGACCACATTATAGTTATTCGCGCGGGCATATTTCAGCGCGTTTTCTGCAATTTCGATGGGGTTTTTATTTTCTACCTCTTTGTAAACCGCCACTTTAATGCTGTCGCCCAACACGGTCAACTGTTCGATGGCCGCCGGACGGTACACGTCGCAGGCCACCAGCAGCGGGTTCATTTTGCGCTGCTCCTTGAGGTATTTGGCTAATTTCCCGGAGAATGTTGTTTTACCCGAACCCTGCAAACCGGCCACCAGCACGACACCGGGATTGCCTTTCACGTTGATGCCAACACTCTGACCTCCCATGAGTTCGGTCAGCTCGTCCATCACGATTTTGACCATCAACTGGCCCGGATTCACGTTTTTGAGTACGTTTTCAGAACCCAATGCCTTGTCTTTGACCCGGTCGGTAAAATCTTTGGCAATCTTATAGTTCACGTCGGCGCCTACCAATGCGCGGCGGATTTCCTTGATGCTTTCCGCGACGTTGAGCTCGGTAATTTTATGGGTGCCACTCAGGACTTTAAACGCGCCTTCGAGGCGGTCACTTAAACTTTCAAACATGGGCAATGAATAAAAAGCAAATTGCAAATGGCAAAAAGCAACGGTAGATGGTTACAAGCAATTAATATTGAACCAGGTATGACCAATTTCTTTGTGCTGTGTCGGTATCTGATTTTGAAGGTTGCAAAGGTAGAGCGAAACAACGATTTGCGGATAGATGTTTGAAAAATATGTAAAAAACAAGAAGTGAATCGGCAATCACATTTCTTGCTAAAGTTTGATTCGTCCGGAATGCTATTTAGGCAGTAACCTCCGCAATTCCTTGACTACATCCATATAGGCGTCATCCTGTTGTTGAAAATCAGATATCCAGCGACCCTGCGTAGGGAGGGGTTTTACTTTTTCTAATCCGGTGCCATCGAGATCAGTTTTTTTCACCAAAATAGGAATAAGTTTCCGGCCCGCTTTTAAGGCAAAATCAAGCGTTTCACCCTCCAGAAAGTCTACTGTGACCAGGCAAAGGGCATAATCGCAGTTGCGCAGTTCATCTTCAGCGCGTCTCCAGGGATCCTCCCCTGCAACGGCGTCGCTGTGCAGCAGATACAAAGATGCTTTGCCGCTGCGTATTAAAGCGGACATATGCTTTTTCAGCATTTGTGCTTCGGAGTCGTTTTTCTCGTCATAAAGCAATACAAAACGGGTAGCCGTCAGGCTGGATGTTGTGTTATTAATAGCCCCCCGGTTATCTACAGGAATGTCTTCCGAAGGTTGGGTGCGGTTTAAAGACTGGGCTACTGCGGTCATAGGAAGCGCTGTAAAGCCGTCCAGAATCATACCGATGGCGCTCCAGTCTTCATTGAATACGGGCGAACCGGGCAGTCCTAACCCTGTTGCAGTTGAATGTAAAGTGAAACGGGTTGGCGTGCTGGTGCGCACTGTTGCTATATTCAGATAAGCAATTTTTTCTATAAGTGTTATCACAAAAACCCTTTGGCCTTCAGAGGGATGTTCCTTCTTTGCCAGGGGAAGTACGGTATCCGGTTCCTGATTTGCGGAGAAACCTGTAATACAAAAACCCAGTTCCTGATCGACAACAAATGGTCCGTGCGGGCGGTATATTTTATCTGCCGTCATACCTCCTTTAAATTCTCGGAAATTGAACTTATACTGCGCTTGTAGAGGATCGACGCCGAGGAGCACACTCATGGCTTTGGTAGTTTTGGTGAGTTCATCATCTTTGATCCAGAACACCACTTTATGGGGTGAATCGGGTATACTGCGCAGCCCAACTGCCTGCGCGGCCTGAAGAGCGTTTTTCAGCCAAATGCTCGTGTTGAGAGCGGGTTTGTCTGATACGATTTGCTGTAGGATCGTTCGATCACTCAGGTACAGATCCGTAAGGATACTTGTATTGATTTGTGAGTCGACGAGTTTCGTTGTACTTTCAAGCAAATCCAATAGAGATTTTGCAATTTGATTCCGGGTGATCGAAGCATCTGACGAGTCGATTAACCCTATTTTAACGTCCCGCATCAATGAATTGTACCGGGCAGACAACAGTAATATGTCATTTTCAAAGCCCGAGATAGCCGTATTGTTTTGGGTAAATTCACGCATCTCATCAAGAGCTTCTTTCAGTTTGGCGCTGGCCACAAGTTCCCGCACTTCTTTTTCGATATCCCCCTGACTCAATTCACGCAACAATGTGCCGACCGATTGAGGGTCGGCTGGCGGCGCTATGGCAGAAGCGTTGAGTTCCGTCGTTTCTTCAGGTGACGGAGCGGCGTTTTGTGTTTGTTCGTCTTCTAACAAGAATGCTACGTGCCCTTCTTTTTCAGCAAAAAGCAGCAAGTCGTAACTGCTTATTTCCCAGACGCCCGGCAGGCAGATTTCGCGCAACGGGCGTTGCAGCCGGTTGCGGCTGAGTGTTTCGAGCGCCTCTTCATTTGGTGCTTTTTTGCGCAGGACGTCAAGACTGAGGGTAAATTCCTCCTTTTTTTGCCAAAGTGCCAGCAGGCGCTCCAAAACAGCAGATTGAAAACGACTGAAGGAAAATGGGCTGTTGTCAGAGGCAAGGGGAGACTGGTTGGCTGCTTTCTGGTGGGATACATTTTGCAATTCCCTTCTGAAAAAATTTTCCGGCAGCAAGTCGTATAACGAGGAATAAGCGTCCTGATTTGAAATGCCGGAGTAATCCAGCGTCTCTTGAAGTTTGTCGAACATGGCTTTGGCAGCCTCCGGATTCAGTATCCCAAGTCGTGTTCTGCTGCGCATTTCCAATAACACAGCGCGGCAGGCAAGAACACTTTTTTTTATATCGACAGCGAGACAACATGCTTCGTCGGCCAGTTGCACTGCCTTTTCATACTTTTGCTGCCGCTCTGTCAGAGCGACGATCTGAATTTTACTCAAGAGTGTTTTTTCGAGACTAACAGCCTTTTTAGCATCATGAAAAGCGATTTCCAATACGGACGCAGCAGGATCCAACCGATTCAGACGCTCTAATAATTTTGCTTCAGTCAAGTACAATGGGCTGTTGGAGCTGCGCTCCTGGCGCTGGGTTAGTTGTTCGGCGAGTCGATTTAAATAATCGGTTTCGGCTGTAGCGAAACTGTTTTCAATGGTAAGCGCCATATTTTTCTCCCAACGGGGTAGTTCCACCATGCTGTGCAAACTTTCGGCAGACATTTCCAGTTCAAAAAGGTCGGCCAAATAGGCCTTCGTTTCCGTTGGAAGTTCGTCGAAAGAGCGGCGAAGTAAGGGCCAGGCATCCGTCAAATCCTTTGAGTCGAAGGATTCCGAGGCATCGCCGCGTTTAATTCGGTGGTAAACCCACTCGGCGTGGGAAGCGGGATCTTTTTGTGTCGAATAGAAATCAATCGCTCGATCATGTATCATTCTGGTTATCCGTGGATCCGAAAGTGCTGACAGGTTGATCAATAAAATGCGCAGTTCGGGCCTGAAACGCCAGCTCCCTTCTTCGAAATGTACCAAAAAGGCTTCTTTTTGCATGCTTTCCATAAGCATTTCCGCTTCTTCAGGTAAAATAGGCGCAAGGCCACAGGGTAATGCCAACACTTCCCTAATGATAAGCGGGTCGATCTTGCGGACGACCAGGCCATATTTAGTCAGTTTTTTCACACGCTGATCGCCGATATGATCCAGTTGTCGATAAAACAATATTTCTCTCATACGTGTTTTGTCGATACTCCGCAGGAGGGCCGGCAGATCCGCACAACCTGTTTTTGCGGCCTCGGCAGCGGCCAGTTTCAGATCGAGCGGATTACCACCTACTTCCTTCCAAATTGCTTTGGCGCATGCTTTCGAAGGTATATCTTTTTTCAGGTAGCCGAGGGCCGATTCTTCATCAAAATCACCGATTTTCAAAGGTTGCATTTCGAAATAATCCACATTGGCACGACCGGAAAACACCACTTTCAGGTATGGAATTGCGCGCTGCAGGTCAATCAGGTAACGCAGCAAATTGTCGCGTTCGGCTTCAGACACCCAGTTCTGAACTTCCTCAAAAGAATCGAAAACCAGCAATAAGGGTCGGTTCGGGTCTTGTTTTTTCCACCAGTTACCCAGTTGAGGCAGGTAATAATCGCGCTCAAAACCCCTGGAAGCCTTACCTCCGAGGGCTGGTTGCCATTTTTGGCGCAATTGCCGGATCAATTCGGCATCCATAGGATTTTGTAGTTGCAACTGACGCGCCATTTCGTCGAGCAACATTAGGGGCTCAAAGTGAGCTAGTCGGCCGTCGGGCCGGTCGAAGTCAAAGTATGCAAAACCGAAATTGTTGTTGTTCTTTTTGTCGAGTTGATTCAGAATAAATTTGGATAACAAGGTTGTTTTACCCACACCGCCGATGCCGTATACCATCATACAAAAAGGGAACAGTGCGGAGCGGTCGTACCGGTAAGCTGCTGTTTGCAGCGGAGCAGCGGGCGCTTGTTGCATAAATTGGGTCAGCGCTTTCAATTCTTTTTTGCGCCCTTGAAAATACGCAGTGATGCTTTGAAGCGGGGCGATCAGCTCCCTGCGCTTGAGTTGGGTCTGTACTTCATGCGTATGCGGAATACCTTCGGAGACGTAGGCTGCAAGCCAGAAGGCTATAGAATTTAAAGCGTTGAGGTCAGCT
>JAYSZC010000191.1:0-2094 GCA_043738235.1 Lewinellaceae bacterium
ACCGCCGCGCTGCGGCTATCAAACCATGGAATTTTACTTAGAGGTTCCTTATTAAACCTATAAACCATAACCATAAACCCATAAACTAATAAACCCCTAACCCATCCCGCTCATAATCACTTCATCCCTCGCGTATGCGCTACCGATTTACATTACTGATTGTCCTTTTTACCTTTTCACTTCAGGCCCAGCTCAGCGAGGGCGGACTCCCAACCAGTTTTTTGCCTGAATTCCAGGCTGTTGTGGCAGGAAAACCTGTGGAACCTGTTGCTTTGCCCAAACTGGATGTGGCGCGCGCCTTTGAAGAAGACAGCCGTACACCGAGACAAAATCGTTTTGCAGCGCCCATTGCAGCGGATATTTCCATGGAAAATGCAGGCGTCTGGACGGATCTGCCCGACGGCGGCAGGCTGTGGCGTTGCGGCATACAAGCCGCCGACGCACTGGGCCTGGCCTTGCAGTTTGACCAGTTCAAACTGCCGTCCGGAGCGCAGTTTTTTGTGTATAGTGCTGATAAACAATGGGTCAGGGGCGCCTATACCGAGCGCAGTATTCCCCCTTCCGGCAAATTTTTGATCGGCATTGTGCCCGGTGAAACCGCCTGGCTCGAATGCCGCGAACCGGCGTCGGTGCGGGGTCAATCGCAACTTCATATCAAACGTGTGGATTATGCTTACGACCGCAATGCAATGGCCCAGGCACAGGTGGCCGGCGTCACCGGGTTCGGCACCGCCGAGCCTTGCCACCTGAATATCAATTGCCCGCAAGGCGCCAACTGGCAGACCGAAAAACGCGGTATTTCCCGCATCCTCATGGTTTTCAGCAACGGTTTGGGCTGGTGCAGCGGCACTACCATCGCTAATACCTCCGGTACCCCGGAGCCGTACGTGCTCAGCGCCAACCACTGCCAGTTGATTGGCGAAAACCCCGATTTTGACCTTTGGCGCTTTGATTTCGGTTACGAATCTGCCGATTGCTCGAACCCTGCCACCGAACCCGTAGAAAAATCGGTGCTGGGCTGCGAACGGGTGGCATTCCGCGACGAGACCGATTTTATGCTGCTGCGGATGACTGCCCTGCCTACTAATTTTAATGTGTATTTCAACGGCTGGAACCGCAATGCAAATCCCGGACTGACGGGTTCCACGTTTATCCACCACCCGGTGGGCGATCTGAAAAAAATATCGGTGGACCAACATGCGGGTACTGTTTTTGCGCAGCAGATCAATTGGGGCGGCGTTTTCGGCATCAGCCCGGCCAACAGCCACTGGATTGTAATACCCGACGAAGGTTATTTCCAGCCGGGTTCTTCGGGCAGCCCTTTGTTCAATCCCGCCAAACTGATTGTGGGCCAATTGCACGGCGGCAATGCTACGCCTGCCAATTGTACGGTGCAAAATACCTATTGGGGGCGTTTCGACCTTTCCTGGAACCAGGGAGCCGCCGCTGCATCGCGGCTGCGCGACTGGCTCGACCCCACCAACACCGGCGCTACTACGCAAAATGGATATATCCCGCCTGCCCCGATTCAATTCATGGTCAGCGGTAATGTGCAAACGCATTGGGGACAACCTATGCCAAATCTGACGATACAACTGAGCGGAAGCGTCACCGCTACCACCCAAACGGACGCATCGGGCAACTACGCGTTCGCCAACCTGCCCGCAGGAAGCAACCTGACTATTACGCCCGTTCGGGACACCCTGGATGCTAACGGTGTCACGAGTTTCGACCTGGTGCTGATTTCCAAACATATCCTGGGGCTGGATCCTTTTGATTCGCCCTGGAAGATCATTGCCGTCGATGCCAATAAGAATAACCTCGTCACCACGTTCGATATGGTGGAAATCCGGAAGATGATTCTCGGCCTCTATCTGGGATTCCCGGACAATACTTCCTGGCGGTTTTTTCCGGCGACCACTACTTTTTCCGACCCTGCCAACCCTTTCGACAACCCTTTGCCTGCGGGAAATATTACGGTCAATAACCTGCAGGCCAATTTTACCGCCGGCAACTTTTTAGGGGTGAAAATCGGGGATGCGAATAATGGGGCGAATGCAGGATTTTAGATGGGGCAGGGATAGAATAATGGAA
>JAYSZC010000192.1:0-2093 GCA_043738235.1 Lewinellaceae bacterium
ATCACGCCCTGGAATGCCAAACCGCAGGATATGGCCATTACCAGTAAAATCGCCGCTGCGGTGCAGGCCAACGGGATGTTCACGTTTGTACGCTGGAACTGGATCTTTACCGCCCCGCCGCTTTGCGTGACGGAAGAACAAATTGATGAAGGACTGGAAATGATTAGTAAGGCGGTTTCTATTGCTGATGAATACTGCTATTAATACAACGGTCGCTAAACCTCGTAGGTTTCAAAAACCTGCGAGGTTTACAGGGAATTAAACGAAACATCAATAATGCACAATAAAGAGATCGTTTCACTAGAAAAACAGCCCTCCGCATCGTCACTGTACAGCGAAGACCTCGCCCCCGTGCCGCCCGAAAAAAGGACCTGGAACACCCTGAATTACGTGGCCCTGTGGATCAGCATGAGTCTGTGCATTCCTACCTACATGCTCGCCAGTTCGCTGATCGAGGGTGGCATGAACTGGTGGCAGGCCATCGGCACTATCTTTCTCGGCAATATGATCGTGTTATTGCCCATGATCCTGAACGGTCATGCCGGCGCTAAATACGGTATTCCTTTTCCGGTGCTGGCCAGGGCAAGTTTCGGGGTTCGCCTGGCAAATTTGCCCGCCATCTTACGGGCCATCGTGGCCTGCGGTTGGTTCGGCATCCAGACCTGGATCGGCGGATTCGCGCTGTACCAGATGTTCAAACTGTGGTTTCCAGCGCTGGCCACGCTGCCACGGGTTTTTCCGGCCTCTTTCGGATTGGAGACCGGACCGGCCATTACCTTTCTGCTGTTCTGGTTGTTGAACATGTTTGTCATCTGGCTCGGCGTGGAGAGTATCCGGAAGTTGTTGGTTTTCAAAGCTATATTTCTGCCCTTGGCAGCACTGGCTTTGTTGTTCTGGGCGATTGATGCGGGCAACGGTTTGGGCCCCATTTTAGCGCAACCGGCCAAATTTCAAACGAGCGGAGCGTTTTGGGATTTCTTTTTCCCGGCATTGACCGGCATGGTAGGCTATTGGGCCACGCTGTCGCTGAATATTCCGGATTTTACCCGTTATGCGCAAAGCCAGAAAGCCCAGGTGACCGGGCAGGCCATCGGGCTGCCGTCTTCCATGACCTTGTTCTCGTTTATCGGCGTGGTGGTCACTTCGGCGACGGTGATTATTTACGGAGAAACCATCTGGGACCCCTTGGTGCTGGCCGGGAAATTCGAAAGTAAATTATTGGTCAGCGTCGCCATGATTTGCGTGGCAATTTCTACCCTGGCGACCAATATTGCAGCGAATATTGTCGGACCGGCCAATGACTTCTCAAACCTGTCGCCATCGCGGATCAATTTCCGGATGGGCGGCTATATCACGGGGATTTTTGGCATCCTTATTTTCCCCTGGAAATTGATTTCCGACCCCAGCGGTTATATTTTTACCTGGCTCATTGCCTATTCCAGCCTCCTGGGCCCTATCGGCGGAATCATGATTGCAGATTATTATTTTATCCGAAAAAAGGTATTGATCCCTGACGATTTATATTCCGAAACCGGCGCTTATACTTATCGAAACGGGTACAATCTGGCGGCATTGTGGGCCTTGCTGGCCGGCATTCTGCCCAATGTGCCTGGTTTTTTGGTCGCGATAAAAGTCATGGCGCCGGAGACCGTATCGGGCTTTATTACGGGACTGTATCATTAAGCCTGGTTTGTCGGCTTTGCGGTTTCCTTTTTTGTTTATTTGCTGTTGATGAAAAGAGTGGTTTATAAAGGTTTATAAAGGTTGATAAAGGTTGATAAAGGTTGATAAAAAAGGTTGATAATTAACAACCTGCATCAGCACCGTCCGTTTGCCCCGTGAGGACCTTACAATCTCGTTTTATCAACCATCTAATAAACCCTCATCAACTTTTATAAACCCTTATAAACCCTTATAAACCTTCATCAACCATTATCATTATGTCCATTCTAATTAAAAACGGCCACGTTGTCACTGCTGCCGAAGACTATAAAGCCGACATCTACATCGAAGGCGAACAAATCGTCGCCATCGGTGCGAACTTGCCCTACCAGGCCGACAAAGTCATCGACGCGACCGATAAAATCGTGTTT
>JAYSZC010000193.1:0-14321 GCA_043738235.1 Lewinellaceae bacterium
AAAGTAAGGCTAATAATAGCGTGCGACGATTCATAAGTAGTTGTGTGTGTTTGAAGGTTTGAGAAGGGTTTGAAGGATTGAAAAGTTTGATGGTTTGAAGTGGTAACTCATGGCTTTACGTTACCACCTCAAACCATCAAACTTTTCAAACCTTCAAACCCTTCTCAAACCTTCAAACACACACAACTACTTATGAATCGTCGCACGCTATTATTAGCCTTACTTTTTATCGCACTCGGCGCCGGCGCCTGGTACGCCTGGAACAAAAGAAAAAACCAGTCGGGCACCCGCAATTCGCCCGATATGGAGTTTGCTATAAAAAACACGGAGGATATCGGCAAGATATTCATAGCCGACCGGAGCGGCCAATCCGCTTTGCTGGTAAGAAAAGACGGCTACTGGGAGTACAACGAGCGTTACAGGGCACGCAGAAGCGCTATACAAACGCTGCTGGAAACCATTCAAAAAGTAAATGTGCAGAATATACCGCCCAAAATTGCGGAACCGTCCATGATTAAAGACCTGGCTTCCAACGGGATCAAAGTGGAGATTTACGACAAAAAAGGCGAACGTATGAAATGCTACTACATCGGCGGCGTCACCAACGATGAACAGGGTACCGTTTTTATCATGGATGGATCGGAAAACCCTTATATCTGCCACATCCCAGGATTTATAGGCACTCTGCGTATTCGCTACCTGCTGGGCGACGATGCCTGGCGGGACCGCATCGTTTTTGAGGAAAAACCGGAAGAAATCCAGTCTGTCAGCGTGGAATATCCCCAATCCAAAAGTGAATCTTTCCGGCTTGAAAAAACAGGGGAAGCCACGTACGATGTCACGCCGTTCTTCAGCACGACCACCCGAAATACGACCCCGCTGCGCAAAGGCGCCGTAGAATCTTATTTATTACAATTCGAGCGGCGAGGCGCCGAGGCATTTGAAACAAATCATCCGGGTCGCGACTCTATTTCCAGACTCGTGCCTTTTGCCATCGTAAACCTGAAAAAAACGGACGGGACAGCAAAAACCGTTCGTTTCTGGCCCGTGGAAACCTCCTACGACCCGATGAAAAGCAATACGGTGATAGCCCGGTACCTGACGGATTATAACAATGGAGAAGCATTTCTGCTGACGCAAAACCTGGTTTTTTCGCCCATTTTCAGAGGTTACTCTTTTTTCTTTGAAGGGAAAAACAGCCCGAATGTGCGGAATTAACACGTACCCGCTGATTTATCCGCCGGAAAGTAAGTAAAAGGGCAAAATTGCAAAGGGCAAAGAGCAATTTGCAATTTTGCCCTTTTACTTATTCTTCCCGTAAAAAAGCGGGTACCTGCACCGCCCTGCGCGCGGGAGCGAGCGAGGCCAGCAACCCGATACCCAGGACCGTCAGGAGAACCGGGACAAAATCAGTAGCACGCATGGCAATCGGGTAGCTGTCGACTAAAAAGCCCTGTGGAATAGAAATCAGGCCGTAGGTTTTTTGAACAAAGTATAATAAGAGTGCCAACAGGACGCCAATAAACATGCCCAGCAGGGTGAGCAAAATACCTTCCAAAAGGAAAATATTGCGCACTAATCTGTCCGTTGCGCCCATACTTTTCAGGATGCTGATGTCTTTTTGTTTGTCGAGAACGATCATCCACAACGCGCCGATGGTGTTGAAAGCCATGAGTACGAGCATCAGGCTGGTGATGGCAAATCCCATCCATTTTTCCAGTTGCATCACTTTGAAAAACGCTTCGTTTTGCTCGTATGCATCCTTCACCACGTAGTCGCTGCCTAGCAAATTTTTCACCTCCGTTTTTAAAACAGACAATGACACGCCGGAGCGGCCTTTGATTTCTATGGAAGATACCGTTCCTGCCGGCGCTTCCAGGAGTTCCCGCATAAAATCGAGGTTGGTCAGCACATACTGGTTGTCAAAATCCTGCTGGATAGCGAAAGTGCCCATGGGGTACACGTTTCGGGTTTTGAAAGGTTGATCCATCAGGCCGCTTTGTTGTTCGGGCATATAAATGGTGAGTGTTGCCAGCGGGTTGGATAAGTTGACGCCGAGTTTGTTGCGCATCCCAGCGCCCAGCACTGCGCAGTTGCGCTCGGAGGCCCGCAGGCGGTATTCGCCTTCCTGTATCGTCGAATCGATATTATTCACCCGGGCAAACAGGCTGTCCACACCTTTTAGAACGCCAAAATTCTGGGAACCTTCGTATTCAAAAAAAGCGATCTCCTCCAGGGTTTCACTGGCGTATAATACACCCGGCAAAGCGCGCACCTTAGCCAGTACAAGGCTGTCGGCCTGAAATGTTTTGCCTTTTACAGGGCTTACTTTAATCTCCGGGTTGAAATGCCCGAACAGCCCGGAAAGCAGGTCTTCAAAACCATTAAAAACAGACAATACCAGGATCAGCGCCGCCGTGCCGATGGCTATGCCCAAAACAGAAATGCCGGTGATGATATTGATGGCATTGGCGCTGCGCCGGGCAAACAGGTAACGCCGGGCGATAAAGAGCGAAATATTCAAAGGATATATTTTTGCAACAAAAGTAAGGGATGGCGACGAGGTATTGGTGGATAAGTTTAGATGTCCGACAGCACGCTCGGTCATCCCTCACTCCTCGTTCCTTTGCAAATATTCCAGCACCGGTTTCATCTTCTGATTCCAACTCAGATTCCGCTCCGCATAATTCCGAATTCGCAGTGAAGCATCAGGGTACGTTTCCTGTAATCGCGTCAAAAAATCCAGCACCCTCCCGACCGAAACTGGCATTTCATCGGGAGGGAAGCGGAGGCAAAAAGGATATGCAGCCGGAAAATCAGCATCCTCGCCCGCAAAAATAAAAGGTAAGCCGTACGCGCAGTACGTCCGGTGTTTCAGTGCAGAATTCAGGGGAATCCCGATCCGGTGAATGCCCAGGGTACCGATACCCAGATCGGCTTGCGCCATCTGCGCATCAAATGCCTCTCCGCTGCAAGGCGGAATCAACTGTACGGCGTCACCCAGGTGAAAGCGGTTTACCAGCGCCCGTATCTCTTCCGATTCGGCGCCAATTCCGAGCACTTTCAATTGCAGTTTTATTTCGGTCTGTCGATCCATAAAATCGCGCATCCCGTGTAAAAGCCGGTCCAAGCCGTGCCAAAAACCCATACTTCCTATGAAAATCATACGAATCATGTCTTTTGGTTGTTCGCGGTATACAGATTTCGGAATACGGCTCAGGTCAATTCCATTTTGTACAAAAATGGTCGGCACTCCCCATATTTCCTTTTCAATGCCGTAGTGCAAAAACCGATCCGTCACAGATTTGAGTTGCGGGCGGTACAAACGATCCACCCCGAGCATGGCGCGGGCGACCCAGTCCTTCATTTCGGCGTCATAGGGCCAGGTGGGCAACTCGATGATGATCCGTATCTTCGGGTTGGCCCTTTTTGCTTTTTTCAACAATGACAAAAACGCCGGATGTGTCGGCATGTGCCGGATCAGGAAAAAATCGTAGCGGCTGAAATCCATGTAGCGGCAGAGAAAACGATCGCATAAGGCATAAAATAACAGGAAATGCCCGGCTGATTTTTTACGATTGTTTAAAAAAGTATTTCTAATTGTTATATCGTTGAAAATCAAACCTTTATCGCCATACCACACGATGTCCGTTTCATGGCCCTGCGCCCGGAAAGCCTGCGTATATGCTTCGCATTTTTGCACCACACCCTGGTTGGCAATGTCGTCGCGGTGGGTGCGGTAATAAAACAGGCCCCTCATACCGTTTCTTTGTTTGGCGATAAAACCGCTCCGAACAGCGCCTGGAAATCGGTGCCGTGCAGCGCCTGTTCGTAGGGATATGTATTGTGCAGGCTCAATGCAACAGCGGTACCTTCCCTGTTCCGGGCAATAAAATCCGTCCAGATGCGCAGCACTTCCTCCGGGTTGCTACCGCCCTCCCGCACCAGTCCACAATCCATCACCACCAGCGGTTTTTCTACCCACCGGTACGGCATTTCCGATTGAAAACAGTACAAATGAAATGGAAATCCGGTGCCCGCCCGGAAGCCGATCCGGTCGCGAAATCCCAGGCTTGCATCTTCTTCCATGCCGGCGGCTTCGAGCATATCCGCCGTTTCGGGAAATGCAAAATGCAGGTAATGCTGGCGGCTTCTGAAAACTGGTGCGCCCAGCCAGGCTTCCGCCGTTCGGTGTTCTTGGCGGAACAATTCCCCATTTTTCCAGGTATTAAAACTGGGGTGCAAACCTGCCTGATAACCGAGCGTCCGGGCTGTTTCCCGCACTTCGAGCAGTCGCGGCGTATGCAAGTCCGGAAAATGATCGTAGGGGCTGTGGTTTTCCACCCCAAAATAGATCGTTTTTTCAACCGCCGGCCCGAGCCGCAGCAGCCAGTCGAAGGTGTCGCCGGGGTCGCTCATTCGCCCGTTGCGCACCCGCAGGTAATCGGATACAATGCGCGGCCAACGGCGCAGGCTGCGATGCCGCAACGCCACGCCGACTAAGTAACGCAGCAGCCGGAACCCGGGACCGAACACTTGCAAACCATCCACATCGTGCGACAGGGAAAACGCAGTCGGACGCTGTACCGGCGAAAAACCCAGCGCTCGCAGGATGGCTGCAACCAGTTGATCGACTACCGGGATATGGTGCAAACCGTACCGCGGCAACAGTTGCGCGCTGCTTTTCATCATGCCGATGTCATCCAGTTCGTGTGGTTCGGGAGCATATTCCTCGAAACGGCTTATATGAAAAAACAGCGTTTCCAGCCAGTCGAAGCCGAATGTGCCGCCGGCAAAGAACGCCTGTCCCGGTATTTCCGAACGGGGCGACACGGCATACAGCCGCTGCCCTTCCAATTGAAACATGTTGGTCACAACAGATTGCCGGACAGTGGGTTGCGCAACAAAAAAACATCGCTGTGCGGGAATAACAATGGCATTTTCAGGCGCATTTGCTGGTACACCGTAATAACAAATTCCACTGTGCGCCGGCGCTGTGGCCGGGTTGAGCAAACACTGAAGCTGCGGCGGATAAAGCGGATGATGTTCGAGTGCATCCAGCACATATCGAATCCGCGGCAATGCAGTGTTTAAGACCGGGTCAGTGAAAAAGGTGATCGTTGGGGGCATAGAAGCGCTTGGCTGTGCTGATAAACTGTTTGAGGAATGCCGGGCGATAGCGGGTGGCGCGAAGATAATGCGAAGGACGTCCGCCCATAGAAGCATACACACTGCCGATGGACGGCGACATGCCCCCGTGAAAATCGTAAGACAGGTTTTTGGCAAAAGCCAACTGCATGGTATGCCAGATGAGCAAGCGCGAACCACCTACCTGAGTTATATTTTCATCCATGCCCGCGAGCAGGTAATATATCCATTGACGATCCCACACCAGCAGCGCTGCGGCGTGAATTTGCCCTGTTGCATCTTCTGCCCTGAATATTCCGCCCTGATTTCTTGCTACGCAGGCCTGTACCATACGCGCGCAAGTGACCGCATTTAAGCCCGGGCCTATCCCGTGCCGCCGGTGGCTTTTTGCAACCAGTTGATACAGTGTGTCCGCATTGTTATCCAAACGAACCGTCAGCGATACCGCTGCTTTTTTGATGATAGCGCGCGCTGTCGGGCTGATCCGCTTCCAGGCTTCATCGGGGTCTGCCGGCTGGGGCGCCTGATAACTAAAGGCTTTTTGCCATTCAAAACCCCATTGTTCCAGCAATTTTTGGTTGCCAGGCGTGTCAGGCAAAGCCAGCCGGTGCATGACGGCCCGTGGATTTTGTTCTAAAAAACCGGTATACCGATAATCCGCAGCGGGGTTCCATTCCCAGGAAATTTTTTGGGTAAACAAGGGCAGGCTGAGGTATTGAAAAGGACCGAATTTTTTTCGGTAAACCGGCCATACCAACGGCGCTGCGTTGTCGCTTTCCAGCAGGGTACAGGCTTTCCAGCCCTGTTCGCCACAAACTGCATCCAGCCACCAGGGTTGTTGAAATACAGGTAAATGCTCTTCCTGAAATGTATCGGCTTTATCAGAAACCGTCGGAATGCCTGTCTGTATATTCATTTTATGCATTTACGGATTTACTTTTGCACGCATGGATTTTCTCCTGCTACCATCCTATATGATTAAAACGATATTAATACGTCCGCTATTCTGGCTGGTTCGGGATACTGCCATATTCAATTTGCCGGGCCTTCGCCGGTTCAGACGCCGGATTATTTCCCTGTATTACAACGCACCGGGTTTGGTCATGGAACGATACGCGCGTTTATACGCGGCGCATCCGAACGCTCAAAGTTACCTTAAATTGGGAAATCCTGTGGAGATCGGCCGAAATGCTTACATAGATTATTCAGGAGGACTTACCCTCGGAGATCATGTCTATTTATCGGATGGGGTGAAAGTTTTTACCCATAACCACCCGGTGGACGGGCCGCACAAAAACTTTGAAGAAAATCCGATCGAGTATTTACATCTGCATATCGGCCCTTATGTAAAAGTAATGAACAATGCCATTATTTTACCTAAAGTACAAAGCATCGGCGAGGGCGCCATCATCGGCGCAGGGGCGGTGGTCACCGAAGCGGTGCCGCCCTATGCCGTGGTAGCCGGAAATCCTGCCAAATTATTGCGCTTCCGGGATATGAATGATTGATTATCAACACTGATAACTAATAACGGATAACGGATAACTACTTATACGATCTTAACCCGATTTTTACACGATCCACGTCATCGGCTGCTGCTCGGCAACGGCCTGGCTCAGGCGATGTTGTTCGGCGGTATGGCGGGCATCAGCCGCCTGTATGACGCCGGACCCATCGGAACCTGGAGTGCCTGTATAGCCTTTATCAACCTTGTCTGGTCGTTTTCGCAGTTGAAAACAGATGTGGCGCTGATACAGGCGCAGGGCGCTGCCGAAAAACGGCAATTGCTCGATTTCGGGCTGCTGTCTCATTTGCTTTTTTCGGGTATTGCACTGGCCCTTGCGCGCTGGTTCGGCTTGTTTTCCGACGGGCATAACTTGTTGTTATTCATGGTGTTGGCAAGTCACGGCATCCAGCAGATGTTCACGGCCTGGTGCCTGAGTGCGCGCGCTTATACGCAGGTCAACTGGATGCGCGTAACCAATGTCCTGCTCGCCTATCCGGGGAGTTTGTTGTTGTTTTTTATGGACGGCGAACGGGGATTGTTGTGGGCTTTACTGGCCGGAAATCTGATTCCGGCGCTTGTGCTGCTGCTCGCCGGAAAAATTCCGCTGCCGGGCGGGAGCAAGCCCGGCCAACACGGGCGGGCTTTATTAAAAAAACACCTGCAAACCATGTCGTATTTGTCGCTCGGCAATTTTCTGATGAGCCTGACGGAACAAGGCATGGTGTTGCTGATTTCCATTTACTACGATGCGGGACAAACAGCTGCGTTTTTCTTAGCCGCCAGGGTGTGCAATCAGCCGCTCAGTTTTGTACAGATGGCTATGAGCCAGTACAACCTGCGGCATTTCCAGGATTTGCTGAATGAGGGGCGCTTTTCATCGCAGGTGGTCTGGAAATATTGGAAAAAGTGGCTGCCTGCCGGACTCGCCTATTTCCTTCCGATACTCCTGCTGGGGCCTTTTTTATTCAGCTTCGTTTTTGGCGCGGACTGGGCTGTTTCCGGCGATATTGCGCGCATCCTGGCCGTGCTCGCCTTGCTGCGTTTTTTAAACAGTCCGACCAGTATGGGCTTCTTCGTGATCGGCAAACAGCGGATATTTTTTCTGTTCACCTTGTTGTTCAGCATCAATTTCGGCTTGAGCATCCTGCTTGCATGGCTGCATTACCCGCTGCTTCAAGTGATTGGCATCAATAGCGTTGGCCAGGCGCTGCTGATCATCTGGTACAACCGGGTGATGTTGGAGCAAATTGATCGGAGGGCGACGGAAAAGGTTGATCAGGGTTTATAAAGGTTGATGAGGTTGATGATGTTGATGAGGTTGATGAGGTTTATAAGGTTGATATACAGCCACTCGAAAAAGGGAACTCCCTTCAACAAGCGGCCTTATCAACCTCATCAACCTTATAAACCTTATAAACCTCATAAACCCTTCCCTACCGCATAAGCACCATTTTCCCAAACCCCTGTTTGAAATACGCGTCGACATTGTTTTGGTCGAATGCTTCGAAGTTGCTACCGTCCTGTTTTTTGGCTACTACCCGGTATAAATAAACGCCGTTGGCTAATTGATCGCCGAATTCATCCCGTCCATCCCAGCAAAAATTACTCATGTGCGTCCCGGCCTGCAGGGGGCCGAATTCTGATTCCGTAATTTCCCGAACTACCTTGCCGCTCACCGTCATAATTTGAATTTTAAAATGGGTGGGCGTTTCTGCGCCGGTCATCGTGTACACAAAGCAGGTGGACGTTGAAAACGGATTGGGGTAATTGAGCAAGTTGGACAGCGACGAACGTGTAATCACCCGGAAATTGACGGAATAATCGAGGGTTCCCGAGAGGTTGCCGCTGGCATCCCGCCCATTTACCATCAGGGTATAATCGCCGTCTTTGGTAAATTCGGGACGCCATTCGAGGCGTGCGCGGTTCTTTTGAGGCAGATTGTTCGGATCGCCCGGAAAAAACAGCACCGCAGGGTCGTTCCAGGCAATTTGCCGGGTCAAGCCGTCCGGCTCTGTCAAGGTCAGCGAAAAAGTCGCCGTGTCTTGTATGGGTAGAAAGGGGTTGTCGTCTTTCAGCGACAGGGTTATTTCCGGTTTGGGCGAAATCAGGTCGCCGTCCATGATATGCGCACCATCGAAGGTGACATCGAGCAAAGGGTTGCGTCGGTCTTTGTTGACATAAAAATTGCGAAAGGCAACGTTGTTGTAATGATACAGTTCCGGTTGATCGTTGCCGGGATTAGCGTCGACCGAAAGGCGTTGCGGGCCGTTCATCTGGATCGTCGGCCAGCGCAAGGTAGCGGTGATGGAATCTCCCGCAGGTACGTTTTTCAGGCGTTCCGTGCGTGAAGCCATTTGCCCGCCGGCGCCTTCAATGCTGTACCGGATCAACAGGGAATCCATATCGTACCAGGAAACATTGCGAAACGACATGGTAGCCCGAAGCGAGTCGCCCTGCGCAAGCGTATCGGCATGCCATTGGCTAAAACGTTGATTCAGCGCGCCTTCGGGATAACCGTCGTAATAAACCCACCAGGATTTCAACTGACTTGGCGAGCGCAAAATAGTATCCAGCGCTTCGTATCGCAGTTTGAGGTAAGGGAACAGGGTTGAATCCACTTCGCTGAGCGAAAGAGTCGTTGCATTTTCCACCCTGTACAACAAGGTGTCCGGTTGATTGCTTCTCAGGCCCAAAACCGATATGCTGAATTCATCCAGGGGGTCGTCATTGGGGCCTTTTGCCCAATGCGCGCTGTGCCATTTCCTGGCCGGGCCGATGGGCAGGCTTTCCACAGCCCCGTTGGTCCAGCGCGCCTGAAAATTGCGGCGGACGGAGGTCAGGGTATCTTTAAAATATACAATCGTATCAATGGGCGGGAAATCAGGCCCCTGATACCGGAACGAAAAACCGTAGGGATAAGGCGGTTGTGGCGCATCGGCCAGTGACCGCACCTTCTGAGCGCCTAAGTTTTCGAGTACCTGAAACAGGTTTTTCCCGTACGTGACGGAGTCTTTTGCCCAGTCCCAGGGCGCATAACCAACCAGGTTGTTGTAGTGGTACACCGTCATTAGCAGCACATAAGCGCCGGGAGTCAGCCCGTTTTCCAGAAATTCCATCAAGGCGATCCGCTGTAGGGAGTCTGCGGTTTCGTAGGCGTGAAAAAGCGCTGCTTGATTGCCCAATGGATTATCCGGGCTACCGGGCGGATTGCGGATCACCCGGCCGGTAACGGGATCAAACTGGATGACGACTACTTTATTGTCAATACCATTCGTGGCGTTCCACTGAAATGAGGTGATGGCGCCTTCGCTGTAACTGTTGGTAACATCAGGAATTAATGGGTTTGCCTGAAAATAGGCCACCGTATATCTGAACTGCGCGGCATTGTCGCTGAATGAAAATTGTTCGCCGGGCTGGAGTAATTGCATGTTCAACAGGGAATCCAATATAAACTGGCCGTAATCCGACTGACTCCAACCCGCAGGGCTTCCTTTAATATAGGTAAAGGAACGCGCCCGCCAGGCGATCACTCCGTTGACTAAGCTGTCGCGCGCTACCCGCCAGTAATATACCACACTGTCTGTTAGGGGAATATCCGGCGTCCATCTCAATATACCGGTGGCGGAACTCATGTTGTGCTGTTTCAGCAGCGGACTGTTGAACGTTTCAACGGTATCCAGTTCAAACAGGTACCGGATAGGCGTTTCGTGCGGCAACAAGGCGGAAGCATGTAGCGTTGCTTTTTCAGTAAAAATAATACTGCAATCGGGCGGGAAAAGCGGCTGAATATCATCCGCGTAAAAATAAAGCGGTATCCCTTTCTCTCCCGAGGCATCCGTCAGGTCATTGTTAAATTCCGCGCTGGAGGGCCATTCTGGAATCTGCATTCCGGGGTCAATGCTCAGAAAAAGCCGGGCATATCCCGATTTTATGCCCGCTGTAGGCAAGTCCAGCGTGATTTTATCGCGGTAGGCCGGGGCATCTATTTCAATCGTTTTGAGCACCCGGATGGAGTCGCCGGCATCTCGCAGGGAACATTCCAGCGTTATTTTATCGCCGATTTTTTTTCCCAGGTTTACCAGGTCGAACTTGAGTTGGAAGCTCGCCTGGTCGATGCTGACCGGATTGGGCGTCACGGTTACGGAAGCGGGATCGACCAGAAAATCGGGACCAGGCGCCAGATGTAGCCGTACCGCCGGGTCGCCCTGCAGTTGTGCCTGGTGCGCCACGGCGATCAGGGTGGAATAGGTGCTGCTAAGAAGAGTATCTACCGTACCGTTAATGATTTCTCCGAGGCTTTTTCCATAATCTGCGTTCCCCATGCGGTTATACATGGTGCGGCCATAGGTAAAAAGCCCATCGGTAAAACCGTAGTTGACGGTGGCGAGATAAGCCAGGGCGCCTTTGTCGCGGGCCAGCACAAAGTTTTCGCCCAGTCCTTTATCGGTATTGGAACATTGGCCGGAGAAACAACCCAGAATCAACATAAAGGGATATTTCCCCTTATTTCTGTAATTTTCAACGAAACCGATGTCGTAGTCGACCAAAAAAGGAGACGAGTGCCCAAAAATGATCCAGGTGGAAACACCGTCGCGGGTTGCGTCGATGATCTGGTCAAAAGCCGACTGCTGAACGGGGTCGTTGGAGGTTTTGTACAAGGTTTGTACGGAGACTCCGATTTGCCCGGCTTTGAGTTCGTTTTCCAATTGTTTGATGTAACCGGCTATGAGCGATTGTTCGCCGGGCAGGCCGCCACTGATATGCAAAAAACGTTTAAGTCCCGATTTATTGGCAATGGTTTGATCGGAACTGAGCAACTGCTCGTGTTCGACGACCTTGTCCAAATAATTTTTGATTTCAAAGGGTTTGGTAACCGCCAATCGCCCGATGGTCAATACAGGGCTTGTCAGCTGCGCACCTTTCATCACATACAGCAAATCAGAACCGATGGCCCCGAAATTGGGCAGGAAAAACAACTGCTGGTATTTGTTTTGCTGCTCGGCAGGTTTTCTGAACACATCGCTGTTCAAACCCTTGCCAACCAGCAGCACATGCCGGGCATTGCTCCAGTTTTTATCGGCGTAATGACAGAAATTCCGGAGCGCAATCGGGTGAAAACGGATGCCGTATCCAAATTGCTCGTACAGTTCTTCCACATCAATGATGGTGGTGGCGTAATTCCCGCCGGCCATGCCGGCGCGATAATCGGAATATGTCTGCAGATGATTGGCTCCGCCGGCAGTCGGATCATTCATAAACACCGGCGTGGAAATAATAATAAACCCGGCATTTTCCTGCGAAAAATCCCGGAAATTCTTGACCGAAAGCGTTGGAACGGATAAAACGCCCGTAGTTGGGTGGAATAACACCAATTTTCTAGCCTGTCCGCTTGCAGGCAAAAATACCTTGACGAGGCCCGATTCCACCACCGTTTCCCAGCGTTGCTTAGAATTCAGATCGTACAGCACGGGCAATGTGGAACCTGCATTGAAGGCGCTGATTTCCAGGTAATGTCCCGTCGGGCTGGGATCGAGTTCAAACAAAGCCGCAGAAGCGTTTCCAAAACTTGTTTTACGCGCATACCGCACAGCAGTGGATGCAAGGCAGGTAGCGCCCGAGGCCTCTATCTTCAGATTCAGGTTGCCGTTCAGCAGGCTGTTGGGCAAACTTGCCTGGTAAGTCCGGATACTGAAACCGTTGTGCGACTCGCTGACAATCAGCGAGTCATTGGCTTTTATGCTGACTTCGTGTTGTTCGAGGTTGTACGCGCTTCGGAATGTGAGCGTTGCAGGCGGCCCGCTCATCTGCATATCCGGCAGGTTTTGTGTCACGGTACCACTAGATATGTACAATCCCCATCCGTCGCCATCGTACCAGGAATAGGTAATATCAAAACTGATTCCTCTTTTAAAATAAAAGTTGTCGTACACGCGCAGGGCATCGTACCAGCACCACTCGGTTTTGGGAGGCAGGTTCGTTAAGTTATTGGGCGTAGTGGTCACTCTTTCCGGCGCAGAGCCGTCGTCCCAGGTCAGGTAATAAATGATGGTATCGTTAAAAATGCTGTATTGATCATTAAGTAATTGCTGAGCAGGATTATCCGTCAAATAGCGGTCGATGGCCCCCTTGTTGCGTTCGCCCCAGAATTCAATAAAATCGGAGTCCGACATCAGGCTTTCGGTGCTCGTATAGATAGGGACTTGTACGCCGTGCCGGTAGAGCCGCAAAGCGCCGGCGGGAACCGACCCCTGCGGGAGACCGCCGGCCAGAAGTTGCTGGTACGGAATCCGGTACACACCATCCGCTGCTATTTTTATCCGCAGGTAGGGGTTTTGATACCTGATCCACTCGTTGCCATATAACGTGTCCGACCCGTTTACCATTTGCGCCTGGGAAAAACGGGGAAAACAAGCCATGACAATAAAAAACCAAATGACGCGCATGTTGTTTTTTTTTAGCAAAAATACTGCGTTGTAAACAAGTTGGTGTTAATTCAGCAGGAAAGGGCAAACATTCCCCTGTTTGAAAGTGCTACATTTGCACTTTTATTGATAAATTATTCGATATTCAAGGAGTGAACAAAGATCAAAAGATATATGTAGCCGGACACCGCGGGATGGTTGGATCTGCTATTGTCAGAAGGCTTCAACAGGAAGGTTTTCATCATTTTGCCGTATCAGATTCCCAAACCCTGGATCTTCGGAATCAGGAAGCCACACGAACCTTTTTTGAACACGAGCGACCCGAATTTGTTTTCCTCGCCGCCGCAAAAGTGGGCGGTATTTTGGCTAATAATACCTATCGGGCCGATTTCCTGTACGATAACCTGATGATCGAAGCCAATGTGATAGAAGCGGCCTACCAAACCGGCGTGCAAAAACTGATGTTCCTGGGTTCTTCCTGCATTTATCCGAAAATGGCGCCCCAACCTTTGAAGGAAGATGCCTTGCTGACCGGTCTGCTCGAACCTACCAACGAACCTTATGCCATCGCCAAAATAGCGGGTATCAAACTCTGCGACGCCTACCGCGCCCAGCACGGATGTAATTTTATTTCGGTGATGCCCACCAATTTATACGGCCCCAACGATAACTTTCACCCGGAAAACAGCCACGTGCTACCCGCCATGATCCGCCGGTTTCACGAGGCTAAAATAGCCGGAGCACCTTCCGTTACGATCTGGGGAACCGGTACGCCGCGCCGCGAATTTTTACACGTCGACGACCTGGCAGATGCCTGTTATTACCTCATGCAGCACTACGACGAGCCTGGTTTGGTCAATATCGGGGTCGGGACGGATATTTCCATTCTCGAACTGGCGCAACTTGTTCAGCGCATAGTGGGTTATACCGGAACCATCGAACACGATCTGAGCAAACCCGACGGCACACCGCGCAAATTGATGGATGTCAGCAAGTTACACAGTTTCGGATGGAAAGCAAAAATCGGACTGGAGGAGGGAATCCGGGCGGTGTACGATGCGTACGCTTAATTTCGTGTTTGGTGTTTAGGGGTGCTTCGCCCGAACTACTCACTGGGCTTTAGGGCAATGTCGTTTACTTAGCGAAGAGGTGTCATTTGCGACGCAGGAGCAAGTGACATCTCGTAGCGGAGATTTACTGAAAAACGGCTGTTTCGAGGTGTCACTTGCTCCTGCGTCGCAAAT
>JAYSZC010000194.1:0-2091 GCA_043738235.1 Lewinellaceae bacterium
AAACGGCGAATAAGAATCTCCAGCCGGTTGTTTTCCTGGTGCTCTTCGTCGGTGCATTCTACCCCTTCCACGCATTGGTTGCGCGGCGCCGTTTCACCTTTACCAAAGGCGTTGATACGTTCGGTTTCCACACCTTTATAGACTAAGTAGGTTTTGGCATTTTTTGCCCGTTCGTCGGTAAGTTCCTGGTTCAGGCGTTTTTCACCGCGGGTTTCTGTGTGGGCCACCAGGTCAATTTCCATTTCCGGATACTTCTTCATCAGTTCTACCAATCCGTCCAGGTGACGTACAGCGCCCTGGTTCAAAGTCGCTTTGTTGTATTCGTAGAAAATTTTATCCATGACGAGTACCGATCCGGCAAAAAGGCCGTTCGCCAGCGGCATGGTTTCTTCCGCATTGGTGCCAGGAACCGCGCGTAGTTTGATCTCGTCATAGGGTTGTATGCCCTTTCCGACTCTCACTTTAAAGTTTTCATTCAGGAAGCCCTCCCGTTGTACATAAGCTACATAATTTCCATCTGCCGACAGGCAGGCGTCAAACTCGCCATTCAGGTTGGTACGCACGGTTTCGGTATAACCCGTCTCGCTGTGTACAAATTTGATGGCTGCATTGGCGATACGGGTGCCGAACTCAATCGTGGAAATGATACCGCCTGAGCGCAGGCATATCGGCGCATCCTGCATTTTGAAACTCAATTTCATGTTTTCTTCCGTATCCACCGAAATCAGTTTCTCGCTGGTCCGATAGCCGTCTACACTGACCAGCACTAAGTAACTGCGGTAGCGCACAAACTCCGTTTTGGCTTCTCCGACTACATTGGAGAAAAGGTCGGGTTTGCCCAGTTCTTCTGCGCCCTTGCGTACCAGTTGCAGGCTCAGGGCATTGGGCTGATTTTGTACGGGCAGCAGGTCGAAGGTGTAAAAATCTTTGGTGCCGCTGATAAAGCCGTCGTCGGAAGGTTGCAGGATACGGATGGAGGCGCCTTTGATCGGCACGCCGGTTTTTGCATCCAGAACGGTGATCGCCACAGGGTTGACTTCCGGTTTGCCGGTGCCTTCCAGGCCTTTATCCGCTTCAAATTTGTAAATATCCTCCTTACCGTATCCACCTACCCGGTCGCTGGAAAAAAAGCCGCGTTTACCGTCTTTATCGATGATAAAACTGTGGTCGTTGCCGGAGGAGTTGAACGGTGTATCCATATTGACAATTTCCGAAGGATCGGTCAGCGGCTTGGTAACAAAGTAAATATCCAGCCCGCCCAGCGAATTGGAATGCCCGTTGGAAGAAAAGAACAGCGCGCCGGTCAGGCTGATAAAGGGATACAACTCCTGTTGCGGCGTATTGATCGTTTCGCCCAGGTTGATCGGTTCTCCCCAGCCGTCGGTGGTTTTGCCTACCACATAAATATCGAAACCGCCATAACCACCCGGCATATCCGACGCAAAAAACAGCTTGGTGCCGTCGGGGCTAAGGCTCGGGTGTTTGCAGGAATATTCATCGCTGTTGAAAGCCAGTTCGACAGGCGGCGTCCAGTCCGGGAAACCGAAGCGGGTTTCATATATTTTGAGCACCGATTTTTTGCCCGTTTTATCTGCTTTGATCACCCCGTCCTTGTTGTTGTTCCGGGTGATAAAAGAGCGTTTATAGTCGCGGGTAAAAGTCATCGGCCCTTCGTGGAATTCCGATTTTTTTTCGACGTTGAATTCAAACAACGAGGGAGTGGACGGCTGGCCGATCACGTCAAAAGGTGAAAAATACACCTCGTGGAATTTGGCGGTGGCGCCCCTGCTGGGCCGGCTCGATACAAACATGATACCCCCGTCGTAAAACATAGGTGCATAATCCGTGTCCTTCGAGTTGAGTTCTTTCGCGTTTTCTACCCGCACCGGATAACGCCGGTCGTCTTTTTCGCGATAGCGGTCTTTGGATTTGCTTTTGGACGAATTCTGGGCAAATACCGTCAGCGAACAAAGCAGCAGCAGGGAAAAACTAAAGATTATTTTTTGAAACATTTGTATGATAAACAATTGATTTTTAATAAATTAGTAACCAAGTGGATTTTCAATGTTGCCTTCTGAAATATCCGCCGGC
>JAYSZC010000195.1:0-2090 GCA_043738235.1 Lewinellaceae bacterium
CACCTCTATTTTTCACCCTCTCACCTCTATTTCTCGTACGCCCATTTCAACAGCAGCGATCCCCAGGTGAATCCGCCGCCAAAAGCGGTAAGTACAATATTATCGCCTTTATGCAGGCGCGATTCATATTCCCACAAACAAAGCGGCAGGGTTGCTGCGGTGGTGTTGCCGTATTTTTCAATGTTCACCATGACCTTTTCCATTGGGAAATGCAGGTGTTCGGCAACAGAGTTAATGATGCGCATATTGGCCTGATGGGGTACTATCCAACTCACATCATCGGTGGTCAGTTTATTGCGGCGCAACAGGTCTTCCACGGTGCTGGTCATACCTTTCACCGCATGAACAAACACCCGTTTGCCATCCTGCCAGGCGTAATGTTCTCGATTTGCGACGGTTTCCAGACTTGCAGGATGCAGTGATCCGCCCGCTTTCATGTTCAGCATGGTGCGGCCGGAGCCATCGCCGCGCAATACAAAATCCTGAATGCCATTGCCATCTTTCTTGGGTTCCAGCAGTACGGCGCCTGCGCCGTCTCCAAAAATAACGCAGGTATTGCGATCCGTATAGTCGATAATAGACGACATCATATCGGAGCCTACCACGATTACCTTGTTATATGTCTCACACTGAATGAATTGCACGCCAGTGGCCAATGCGAACAAAAAGCCCGAACAGGCAGCATTGATGTCGTAACCGAACGCATTTTTAGCGCCGACTTTATCACAAACCGTGTTGGCGGTATCCGGGAAAACCATATCGGCGGTGACCGTCGCTACGATAATCAGATCAATTTCGCCCGGTTTTACACCTGTTTTTTCGAGCAGCCCTTTGACTGCTTCCGCGCACATATCGCTGGTAGCCCATCCGGGCGTACGCAGGATGCGCCGTTCGCGGACACCCGTGCGGGATACAATCCACTCGTCATTGGTATCCACCATTTTTTCAAGATCAAAATTGGTCAGCCGGTCTTTGGGTACCCAACCGTGAACGCCCGTAATAGCAGCGCGTATTTTTCCCATGATATGGTTTGTTAATTAAAATTTGGATGGCAAAAGTAGATACTGTTCATCAAACACGCTCTATAAAAACTTAAGTAGGCGTGCAAAATTAGTTAAAACTAAATCTTCTGTAACTCATTGATTTACATCGCCTTTGCCCTTTGCAATTTTGCCCTTTTACTTAATCGCTGCCCGTTGCTGCAACAATACCGCCCGTTCAGGATGCAGGCTCGCTTTTTGGGCCGCTGTAAAACGCCATCCTATGTCGCGGTAAAAAAAAGAAAACCAGCCCAGCAAAGGCGCCAGCAACACCAGCGACAGCAGCCAGGGTTTGGCTGTGATCAATCCGTACAGCAACAGTATTACACCTGCAAACACTCCTGTAACGGTAGCCAGTCCCATCAGCACACTGGTAACAAATTCGCGCTTTTTAATCCGTTTCTCGACAATTCGGCGGGCGAAGAATCGAAACGGCCAGCTGACTATAAATCCAGCCAGGGCAGGCAAGGCGCTTAAAACTAAAAAGAGCATCCATCCGGCGCTGCCGTGTTCGGGGTGGCGCAGGCCGGCATCCGTTAGTCCGGCCTGTTCCAGCGCCGAAAAATAGGACGCAGCTTGCTGTTTCAGTTCATTTTTAGGCATCTCAGGCATCGCATTCAGGCGATCCAGCACTTGTTTTTCCTGTAAAAAAAGTTGATTGCCTACTTCTACCACAGGTAATAAACGGGCTGGAAAATCATTCCGCAGCAGCATCAGCAATTGTTCCGCCAATGCGTTGTCTTCGGGTTTTTCAATATGATAACACAGGGCTTTTAAGGCTTTTTCGATGTCTGCGTTGAGTTTATTGATCGCAGTGGCGGGATTTATCTGATAAGCATTCCAATAATCTTTGACAAAAATCGGTGCGCCGACCAGCATCTTTAACTCATCCCTCGTCCGGTCGCCGTAGATATAATTGGTGCCGACGGGAATAATTTGCAGGTCCTCCAGGGCATGGTTCTGGTAGGTGCCGAATGCAATGCGAGACAGTCCTTTCTGAACGGGTTTGACCTGTTTGTCCAGATGGTGTTCGCCTTCCACGTAAACGGC
>JAYSZC010000196.1:0-2090 GCA_043738235.1 Lewinellaceae bacterium
GAAAATCCGCGTTAATCCGCCAAATCCGTGTAATCCGCGTCCCCATTACTCTACGAGGGAAAAAATCCGTGTCTCATCCTTTAAATCCGTGTTCTATCATGCTACCACCCACGCATCATTTCTCAAAGTCCAGAAAGACCCCTTCAATAATATCGCAGCATTCGTGCAGTTGCGCCGCGTCGATCACCAGCGGCGGTGCGAAACGAATGATATTGCCGTGGGTCGGTTTGGCCAGCAGGCCGTTTTCCGCCATTTTCAGGCAAATATCCCAGGCCGTGTGGCTGTCTTCCGTGTCGTTGATCACTATGGCATTGAGCAGTCCTCTGCCGCGTACCTGTGTAATCAGGTCGGGTCGTTTGTTTTGTAATTCGACCATGCGCTTGCGGAAAATCTGTCCCATGGCTTCGGCGTTTTCTGACAGTTTTTCATCCGTCACCACTTTCAGGGCTTCCATGGCCACGGCGCAGGCCAGCGGGTTGCCGCCGAAAGTAGAGCCGTGCTCGCCGGGTTTGATGGTCAGGATCACTTCGTCGCTGGAAAGTACCGCGCTCACAGGCAGCACGCCGCCCGACAAGGCTTTGCCGAGGATCAGGATATCGGGTTTGAAACCGAAATGGTCGCAGCACAGCAGTTTTCCGGTGCGGGCAATGCCGGTTTGCACCTCATCGGCGATGAACAATACATTGTTTTCCCGGCACAATTTGAACGCTTCGGGCAGGTACGAGTCATCGGGTACAAACACACCCGCTTCTCCCTGGATCGGTTCGACCATGAAGCCGGCCACGTTGGGGTCCTGGAGCGCTTTTTCCAGCGCCGGAATATCGTTGTAGGGTATAATTTCGAAGCCCGGCATGTAGGGACCGTAGTTTTTGAAACTGCTGGGATCCGTGGAGGAGGAAATGGCCGCCAGGGTGCGTCCCCAGAAATTGCCTTCCACAAAGATGATTTTGGCCTGGTTGGCCGGGACGCCTTTCACTTCATAAGCCCATTTTCTGGCTAATTTGATGGCCGTTTCACCACCTTCCACGCCGGTGTTCATCGGCAGCACGCGGTCGTAACCGAAGTATTCCGTGATGAATTTAGCGTATCCGCCCAGCAGGTTGTTGTAAAAAGCCCGGGAGGTCAGCGTCAGTTTTTGCGCCTGTTCGGTCAGTGCGCGTATGATACGCGGGTGGCAGTGCCCCTGGTTGACAGCGCTGTAAGCGGACAGAAAATCGTAGTAATGTTTTCCTTCTACATCCCAAACGTGGACGCCTTGTCCGCGTTCCAGCACCACCGGCAGCGGGTGGTAGTTATGGGCGTTGTAGCGGTCTTCCAGTTCCATGAGTTCGGAAGAAAGGGTGGTGGCGGTCAGGACTTCCATAGCTTTGGCAGATATTTGATGCACATCGCTGGCGGATATGCGGTGAGGGTAAAAAAGTAGCGCAAAAGTAGCGGAATTGATGCAAAAAGAAACTGCAAAATATACATCCACCTGAGTCAAATTTCGGTTACCAGTTGGAGGAAGCCGGTAAGGTGCAAATCAAGTTGTATTCCTCCGACGGCCACCTGCTGCAAACCATTCACAAAGGTTACCAGACGCCGGGCGAATTCTCCGAAGTCATACGCACCAATCAGTTGCCTGCGGGTTCCTACGTATACGGAATTACGACGGAAAAAGCGCGTTTGATGAACAGGTTCGTAGTAAAACGTTGATTTTTCAAATTTCCTGATTTGCTTTTGTCGCACTTTGATCGCTGGGTCAAAGTGCGATTTTTATTTTGGGGAGGCTTTGGTGATTTTGCCTGAAAAGCAGGGCGATTTGAATGAAGTGATGAAGCAATGGCTTTTCGATCTATTCGAAGGATGCGAATAAATATGGGAGAGCCGGATTTTGAAGAGTCCATGATTTTTTTAAAACGGTAAAGACTGCGCAATGCCTGAAAATCCCTAAATTTGTAAAAAAAATTTGAACATGATTTTAGAAAGATTTGCTTCAATGGCACATAGGTAATGATTATTGGCAGCCCGGCTTAAATCAACCACCTAAGCCAAGCTAAAGTGTCATCCTGAGCGTAGCGAAGGACCCGAAAGTAAAAATAAAGAAGCAG
>JAYSZC010000197.1:0-5124 GCA_043738235.1 Lewinellaceae bacterium
GATGATTTTATCTTTTGTTTTTCAGGACTGAAAAACCCATGACAAGGCCCAAAAGCCAAAATCATCACAGTCGCCAAGCGGGACGTTTCTCACTTCTCACCTCTCACCTCTCACCTCTAAATCCGAACTCCGAGTGTTATATAGATCCCTCTGCCGTCGGAAGGAATGATTCCCGGTCCCGGATAACTCTCCGCCCGGCGAGTGAAATACCTGGCATTTAGCAGGTTGTTGCAACTGCCTTCCAGGCGTAGCCGGCGCCACTGGTATGACATGGATAAATCCGCTACCAGATAGGCTGGAATTTGACCCTCCACGGCTGTAGAACTGCGTTCGGCGTTGGTAGCGTCCGAATAATGCGTAGCGATATAACCCGCCTGAAAGGCCGTGCGCCAGGGGCCGGTTTGCAGCGAAGTGCCGCTTCTCAGCATTAGCGGCGGCGCCATTTCCACCTTTTTATTGCGCACGGAAGCGTCGTCTGTATGGACATACCGCGCATCTACCAGCGCCGCATTGACAAACCAGGTCCAACGGATAGCCGAATATAGGCGGCCGAACAGCCGTAGTATATCCACTTCCCCGAAGGCTTCCAGGCCGATGTTGCGGGCGTCGGAAATATTGCTGCGGAAACGGTAGTCATTGTACAGCGGCGGCTGATCGGCCCGCAGCACCTGACCGATACGGCCGTTGTATGCCACATAAAAAGCCGTCAGTTCCCAGTTGAAAAAATCCGCTTTTTGTCCGCGTAAACCCAGATCAGCCGTAAATCCGCGCTCGTCGCGGATATTGCTGTCAACTACAAAATTGGGGTTGGCAATGCGCAGGTCGGTAAAATTGATAGCCCGGTAGTTTTGCGAGACATTGGCGTAACATTCTACGGACGCCCGTAGTTTGAAACTTGCGCCCAGCCCACCGATTAAAAAACTTCGGTTGCGTGACTGTGCATCTTCTATTTTATCCTGCACAATGACGTTTCCGGCGGCATCCAGCACACGGCGGGTATAATATCCTTCCGATCCGGTGCTGATATGTTCGAGCCGCAATCCGGGCGTAAGGCTCCATTTGGGCGAAAAGTTAATAACGTGTTCTGCAAAAAGCGCCTGGTTTCGGTTCGGAAAATCGTAATCCGAGTTTTCCAGTTCGTCGGGATGCAGGAAATAAAAATCAGGCCCGCTGCTATTGTTAGCATCGCCTTGCCGGGCTGCGGAATGGCCGTAATAAAGCCGGTAACCAAACAGCAAAGTCTGAGGCAGTCCCCTCCGGGAGTATTGATGCAACAAACGCGCTTCCTGTCCCGCATTGCGAAACTGCCCGTCGATCAGGGTGCGATTGCCGCCAAAATCTGCCACATTGATACGTTCCAGATTGCCGACCGACTGGCGTTGAGCGATCAGCCCGAAATTGCGGATGTTCAGGCGGGTGCGTTCTGAAAAAGCATAATTCATCGACAACGCCACGAGGTTCCAGTCCACCTGAAACCAGTTGCGGTTGCGCACCGATTGCCGGGCGTTGTCCTGAAAAAGTTTATCCGTCAGCCCGCCGGGTTGTTTTGCCAGATAATCCATCCGTGTCAGATCGAGTTGTATCGCGAGCCGTTCGGAGGGTTTATATTCGACAGAAGCGTATCCGCAGCGATAGTCAAACTGGCTGTTGGGGCGCCATCCGTCGCCGGTTTTGTACTGGAAATAAGCGTAGTAATTCAGTTTGCCTTTGGCGATTGTGCCGCCGATGCTGTTGAAGGAGCCGAAAAATCCCCAGGAGCCGAGTGTTTGACGGCTGGTCAACTCTATTTTTTTATCCTGCGGCCCGCGTTTAAAACGAAAATTGAGCAAACCGCCGAACTGCGTGCCGTATTGCAGCGATGCTGCGCCGCGCACGATCTCGATGCGATCCAGGGCTTCCGCAGGCGGGGTGTAATAACTTTCGGGGTATCCGAGCGCATCGGCGCTGATGTCATAACCATTCTGGCGGGTATTAAAATTGGCGGTCCTGTTGGGGCTGAGTCCGCGCCCGCCGATGCCGAGTTGCAGGCCTGCACCGTCGCTTTCCCAGATATTCAGGCCGGTCACCCGACCGTATATCTGCCGCGGATTATTGGTGGAAACATTGGCGGTGAGATTAGCCAGGGATACTACTTCCGTTTTTTTACCCGAATAAATACCAAAATTCTCTACACCCCGCAGGGTAGTATTGGTGAAATTGTTGGCTTTGTCTTGCACGGTGATTTCACGCAGTTGCTGCGGCGCCAAGGTATCCTGCACCGTTTGGGCCGGCAAACTTTGCACTGCGATGAAACAAATGACAAACACTTGTAACCCGGCAAAAATTTGTCCTTTTGCCTTTTTTATATTTGCTTTTTGCCTTTTTATTGCTCGCTCCATATCCATGTTTTTGATTTCCAGCTGTCTTCTATTTTGCTCAAATCTATCGTGGGATCAACCAGGAGCCGGCTGGGCCGGGCATTCAGGGTAACATATACTTCAGCCCGGACGGCTGGATTTTTTATTCCTTGCCGCTCGTAGTGCTGTTTCAAAAAATGGGCGTATTGCAGGATCATATCCGGCTGCATCGCCATTTGTTTTTCCTGGTGCGGATTTAAAAATTCGCCATTCAACACTTCACCCTCCCTTCCTGTTTTGCCATCTTTTACAAAAAAAGTAGCCGTGCCGGCTTTTTCCATCAACATGACACGCCAGCAAAATCGATACCCTTCTTCTGTCCAGAAAATATTGCCGGGATACAACAGATAGCGCCAGGGAAAAAGCAGTTGAAAGGTGAAATGCAGCGCCAGCGCGGCAAAGATAAGTCGATGGGTAGGGGATTGCACAGGCATTTTTTCCACAGGGCCTGGCTGCGAAACCGGTATTACACAGCGGATAATTTTCCACATACGGTTCCACAGGCGCGTATGCCATTCTTCTGAAAAGAAAATCAAAGTTGCGCCGATCATTACCAAAGGAAAAACGCCGATTTGAAACATCAGCCCGGTCAGTGTGTGAAAAACGATCACCGTGGCATACGCCCATAGTCGTGTGCGTTGCCAGGACAGCCAAAAAACGATGGTCACATCGTACAACATGCCAAACCAACTGAACAGATAAGGTATCCAGTCTGTTTGAAAAAGCCGTCCGATAAGCGGCAGTTGGTCGTTGGCCGGAATCCAGATTTTCAGGGGCAATGCCAATACCAGCCAGTCGTAGTTGATTTTCCAGAGACCTGCATAAAAGTAGACGATGCCTAATTGAACCTGAAAAATCAGGATACTCCAGCGCGGCGCCTGCATACTTCGCAAGGCCGGATTTCTTCGGACATCCAGCGAAAAAGCGCGGTTTGCCGGTGCCAAAATTAGCAGCCCGGTTGCAATGCTGACGAAGTAATAGTGATTCAGGTAGTAAGTGAGATCGACGAGTTCCGCATAGGTAAACAACAAAAACTGGAGCAGGGCTGCGATGCGGTACCGGTATCCCAAAATGACGCATAAAGAACTGATTGCCAGCAAAATATGTACAACATACATACTCGTGGGCGGCAATGCGGATACCCATTCAAAGCCGTAATATTTGAAATGAAATTTTGGGGAAATATAGTGATCGTCTACCCAGCCCAGAGCGATAAACCGAAGGGTGCTAAATAGCAGCATGGCGCCCAATACAACACGCAACGTTACCAAAGGCGCGATCCCAACCGGTTCGTCGAGCCATTGGCGTGAAAACAGGCGTTGTATTTTTTTCATAAATGGTTAATCGCCGTCGCCGCTGCTGAATGTAATAGCGATACCCAGCAGCGAGGACAGATCACTTTTGAAATAGCGGGTCATTTTCTGGAATTCCGTGTACAGGGTTTCCAACTGCGGGTTGGCGTTCGAGATTTGAACGGATAGCGCAGGCGAATCCGCTACAGCCGCCAGCGCTGTGCGAAGCGCTGCCAGTTGGGTTTCCGTGCTGATGATCAGAGCAGGGCCGCCTTCCACTTTTTCCAGGTATTCGCGAAATCCAATCCCGTCCTGGCCGCTTTTGCTGCGTCCGTACCAGATGTTTTCGACAGATGTCAGGTGCACACGTAGGCATTCCAGCGATTTGCCGCTGTAATAGGCTTCTACCAATTGTGGCTCGGCTTGTGTCTGGCCCGGGCGTTTTCCCATCGGAAGACCCAGTTTGAAGTTTTTGGCTGCTTCAAAACTGCGTACAAATTCATTGTACAATTGTGAAGTGCTGCTGCCTGCGTCCGTTCCTTTGTTATTGATAAATTCCGTGTAATAAGCGCCATTCCAGGCATCCGTCACTGTTGCAATACGATCCCGCAGATTTTCGGAGAGCGCTGCCAGATATGCCTTGTGATTTAGGCTTTGCGAGAACACATTGACTATTTCTTCCGGGGTGGCGGCTGCCCCATAAATCAGGTATTCTATTGCCGGAAAACCCCGCGCGTCCCGGTTAAAATCGGACGTATTCCAGACGCCGGAAGCGAGATTGGCCTCCATTTTAACAACGCCGGCTGGGAAAGTACCGATTTCCTCGATCAAACCTTTTTGCAAACCCGCTTCTCCCGCAGGGCCGAAATTATAGGCATTGGCAAACTGCCACTGGAAGTAAACCTCCTGCCAGGCGCTCTGCAAGGCATTCAGGTTTTCTACTGAAGGCGTTGTATTAAAGATTAAAACGGCGGTATGAAACAGCAGTGTTTTGCTGTGCAGATCGTTGTAAGCGGGCCGGATCAGGTTATCCGCAAAATTCTGCAACAGGACGCCCCGGTCAAATGTGTCGGTGGAACCATTTTTATTGGTATCGCAGGAAGCAAATATGAGCAGGAATGCCGGTAGGAGAAATTGATATGGACGCATTTTTTTCGTGTATAGTGTTTCGTGTATAGTGTATAGTGTTTCGTGTTTGGGGGCTTCGCCTTTGGTAGTGGTTTTGTTTTTGGTGTTTCCAGTTTGGTGTTTAGTGTTTGGAGTGCTTCGCTTTTAGGCCGACCCCGACCCTAAAGGGCAATGTCGTTGACGTAGCGAAGCGTGACCCTTAAAGGGTCAAATATGAATAGCCCCGTATGAAATGCGGGGATTATATGAAAAACGTTATAACAACCCTGAAAGGGTTGAATGTGAGGTTGTTACGTGCAGACTCCATT
>JAYSZC010000198.1:0-5116 GCA_043738235.1 Lewinellaceae bacterium
TTATCCGGCTCGCTGCGTTTCATCTGGTCGATGCCTGCCCGCGCTTCCACTAATCGCAGGCAAATACTTTGATATTTCTGCGTCCGCCAAAACGGCCTACCAAAATGCCCTGAGCCTGCGATTAGTGGAAGCGCGGGCAGGCATCGACCAGATGAAACGCAGCGAGCCGGATAACCTGATGGCTATTTACGTTGAAAACTACCTGGATTTTGTCACCGTTTTCGCCAATGACAATGAATCAGAATACCGCCGCCTTTCCAAAAACATGGATGCCAGGCTCGATAAAATTTCGCGTGGCGACCGAAAATCGCCCTATTACCTGTATACACAGGCTGAAATAAGGCTCCAATGGGCTTTACTGCGCCTGCGTTTCAGCGATTTTTTGAGTGGCGCCAGCGATATTAAACAGGCCTATGCCCTGCTCGAACAAAACCAGAAGAAACACCCGGATTTTATTGCTAATAAAAAAAGTCTGGGCCTGCTACATGCCATGATCGGCAATGTGCCGGATGATTACAAATGGGTGGTTCGCGGCCTGGGCGGCATGAGCGGCTCCACAGAACAAGGTCTGCATGAACTGGAAGAAGTGCTGGCGTATGCCCGGCAACATGAATTTATTTTTGAAGAGGAAGCCGTAGTGACATACGCTTTTCTGCAGCTGTACCTGAATAACAAATCCGCTTTAGCCTGGGAAACAATCAAGAAAAGCAAACTGAACCCAACAAACAACCCGCTGGCCGCCTACGCCCTGGCTACCGTTGCCATGCGCGCCGAACAAAACGATGAAGCAATCCGCATCCTGCAAAATTTCCCGACAGGCAGCATGTATCACGAACTGAACCACCGGTACTACATGCTTGGTTTAGCCAAACTGCGCCGCCTGGATGGAGACGCCAACCAGGCGCTGGAAATATTTCTGAAACTGTACAAGGGCGCCAACGGCGTGAAAGAATGTTACCAGAAATTAGGCTGGTACAGCCTCATTCAGGGCAATCAAAAAGTCTACCAGGATTATATGAATATGGTGCGGCAAAAAGGCGCCGACAATTCAGAGCCGGACAAAGCGGCCATGCAGGAAGCCAACAGCGCTGAAATGCCCGACGCCAGGCTGATCAAAGCCCGCCTGCTTTTCGACGGCGGTTATTACCAGCGCGCTTACGATCTGTTGAAAAACGCCGCTGCTGATTACAGCGCACATCGCAAACGCTCCCTGGAATATACCTACCGGATCGGACGCATCACCCATAAAATGGGCAAATCGCCTGATGCCTTTCGTTTTTATCAGCAGACTTTAGACAAGGGCGCCAAAGAACCCTGGTACTTTGCCTGTAATGCCGCACTGCAAATGGGTCTCCTGCACGAAGAAAAACGCGATTATTTCAATGCCCGAAGCGCATTTCAGCGTTGCCTGGGGCTTCACCCGAAAGAATACGCCAATAGCTTGCACGCACAGGCCAAGGCGGGATTGAGTCGTTGCAATAACAAGTAGTCTGCCCTATGTCCCTTACACAAGCCCTATCCGCACTCAAACAGTATTTCGGTTTTGATGCTTTCCGGCCGCTGCAAGCCGACATTATTCGCGCCGTGTACGAACGCCGCGACGCGCTGGTGCTCATGCCTACGGGCGGGGGTAAAAGTATTTGCTTCCAAATTCCAGCCATCACACTGGACGGCACCGCCATCGTGCTCAGTCCGCTCATTGCCCTGATGAAAGACCAGGTGGAAGGCCTGAGCGCCAACGGAGTGTCCGCTGCCTTTATGAACAGTTCTTTGGACGTTCAGCAAACCCGCAAAGTGGAAGACGCGCTGCTTGCCGGCCATATTAAATTGTTGTACGTAAGTCCTGAAAAATTAGTGTCTCAAAGTTTTCAACCCCTGCTCAAGCGGCTGAAAATCAGCCTATTCGCCATCGATGAGGCGCATTGCATCTCTGCCTGGGGACACGATTTCAGACCGGAGTACACACAACTGCGTTTTTTAAAAGAACAATTTCCACAAGTGCCTTTGTTGGCACTTACCGCCACCGCCGATAAACTGACCCGCAAAGACATCATCGCGCAGTTGAAACTCCACGAGCCGGAAGTATTTATCTCTTCTTTCGACCGGCCCAATATCAGCCTGCACGTGCGCCCGGGCCAGCGCCGCCTCGAACAGATCGCGGAATTTTTGAAACAACACCCCAAGCAGTCGGGCATTATTTACTGTCTCTCCAGAAAAGGCTGCGAGGATTTATCCGACAAACTGAACGCCCGCGGTTTCCGCACGGCTTTTTACCACGCTGAAGTGCCTGCCGCAAAACGCAGCAAAGTACAGGAGGATTTTATCAATGACCGGGTCCCCGTCATTTGTGCGACCATTGCCTTTGGCATGGGTATCGACAAAAGCAATGTCCGTTTTGTCATTCACTACAACCTGCCCCGCAACCTGGAAGGATATTACCAGGAAATCGGCCGCGCAGGGCGCGACGGATTACCCTCTGCCGCCGTACTTTTTTTTAGTTACAGCGATGTGCAGTCTTACCGCCAGATGTTTGAAGAAGGCGATGGCAGCCCGGAGCAAAAACAACTCAAAATAGCCAAATTAGAGCGGATGTATCAATTCGCAGAAGCGCCGGTATGCCGCCGGCAGACCGTACTCAATTATTTTGGCGAACCCCACGAAGGCAATTGTGGGAATTGTGACGTGTGCCGGCACCCGCCCCGCAAATTCGACGGCACCATCACCGCGCAAAAAGCCCTCTCTGCCATCCTGCGCGTGCAGGAAAAAGTGGGCATGCAATTGCTCGTCGATATCCTGCGCGGCAGCCAGCGCCGGGAAATCGTGGAACAAGGTTACCACCAGATAAAAACCTGGGGCGCCGGAAAGGAATACAACTTCGACGACTGGATGTTTTTGCTTTCCCAGATGATGCACCTGGGCCTCGTAGAAATCGCTTACGACGACTTCAGTCGCCTGCGCGTGACGGAAAGTGGGCGAAAAGTGCTCTTTGAACAAAAACAAGTAACCCTCGCCCTGCCGCAACCCAAAGCAAAACCGGAAGAAAAACACGTCCGCTTTGTGGAAAAAACCCAAGCCCAGACGCTCAAAGAAGAATTGTTCGATCTGCTGGTTGCTTTGCGCCGGAGCATCGCTCAGCAGCAGGGCATGCCGCCCTATCTGATTTTTAGCGACGCGACCCTGTCGGAAATGGCCGAAAAACGACCTGTGAGCGATGCCGACCTGATGCACATCACGGGGCTGGGTGCGCGCAAACTGCAGCTGTATGGCAATGCCTTTATCGGCGCCATCCGCCGTTTTGTGCTGGAAAAATCAAATGACGGCGCCCGGGTGACTGGCAGCACTTATCTGCAAACCTGGGATTTGTTTAAACAGGGAAAATCCGTGAAAGAGATTGCTGCCATACGTGAGATCAGCCCTATGACGGTGGCAAGTCATTTAGCCACCATGTATGAGCGCGGCGAATTGCTGGATATTCGCCAATGGGTGCAGCCGGAGCAAATGGACATGATCCAGGGCGCGCTGTCGCTTTTCAGCGAACCCTACCAGTTGAAAGATATTTTCGAACACTTTGCTGGGAAGTTCTCCTACGATCAGATTCGATTCTCTATCGCCGATTTTCGGAAACAAGGTAAATAAAAGGCAAAGGGCAAGAGGCAAAGAGCAATTTAACCACTCGATTGATGTTTGCCTTTTGTTTTTTGCCCTTTGCCTTTTCTAAGAGTAGGGGCAAAAAAAAACCCGGTGCTCGTTTGCACCGGGTCGGTTTCCCGTATATAATCTCATGAAAAGTTTCAAACTGTGGATCAATAACTACCGCTTCCTGTCGCTGCACCGCCGTTGTCTGTTATTGATGATACAAAAGTGCGCCGCGCCGCGCCATACGCAAAGAACAGAAAAGTGGGTTTGTTGAGATGTTTTTCCGGACTGAAAATCTTCCAAATCCCGAAAAATTTCATATTACTGATTTAAAATGGCGTATTTGCCTGCAAAAAAGACCCGATACACATATTATTCCAATAATATTTGTTGAATTTTTCTTTCTAAAAATATACGAATTTTTTTGAAAAAAAGTTTTTTGGGTATAAAAATATCTGACTATCCGTCTTCTGTACAGGATACTGATTTTGGTTGGACGCTCTGGCCGCGTAGCGGCATAAGGTCGGTAGCAACAAATGCCATGCGTGTTCACAAGGTGCTCTTTGGTTGCTCTACTTATGCCGCTACGCGGCTATAGGAACTCCATGCCATCATTATTCCAAGCCGTCAAAGCGTTCTTGAAAAGGCAAAAAAAAACCCGGTGCTCGTTTGCACCGGGTCGGTTTCCCGTATATAATCTCATGAAAAGTTTCAAAATCTGTGGGTCAACAACTGCCGCTTTCTCGTATATCACCGCCGCTTTCTTTTATTGACAGTACAAAAGTGCAAACATTCATACCATACACAAAGAACACAAAAACAGGTTTGTTGATTGTTTTGGAAATGCCTGCATCCCGCTGAATTACTAAATTTTCTTATATTATGAAGGAAAATGCTGCATTATCAATCAATTAAGGCGATTACACATATCATAACATCACGATTTGTTGATTTATTTTATATAAAAAAAATATTATTTTTTTGAAAAAAAGTTTTTACGCTGGCTTCTGAGCAGCCAATTTGACAAATAAACACGCAATGAGCGCCTGAAAGCGACATGCTTTGCGGGCAACCGAGTGGCTTATTTGCCTTTTGCCCCTTGCTCTTTGCCCTTTCAAAGGTAGGAGCAAAAAAAAACCCGGTGCTCGTTTGCACCGGGTCGGTTTCCCGTATATAATCTCATGAAAAGTTTCAAATCTGTGGGTCCATCAAGACCGCTTATTTCCTTTGCACCGCCGTTATCTGTTATTGATGATACAAAAGTGCGGATGGTTGCTCCACGTACAAAGAACAATAAAGGGCTTTTGTTGAAGGGTTTATATAGGAGGAAATAACGGCAACAAATTGTTTTTATCAAAAAAGCATAAAAAAGAGAATCTTTAATCATTATATATTCCGCATTACCTTCTCTTTTGTTGAAAAAAGCTATATTAAAAAGGTGGAATTTTTTTTATTTTTTTTCAAAATCAGTCAACTTTTC
>JAYSZC010000199.1:0-2085 GCA_043738235.1 Lewinellaceae bacterium
CGATAGTGCGCACCGCGCTGCCGCGCAGGGCGAAGACGAAAAGGGAATTCAGGAAAGGAATCAAAAACAGCAGCAGTGACATCGGTATAAACTTCCAGCGGGGCTGGTCTTTATGGCCCTGCGTATCGGGCCGGTAAAATCAATGGTCAAAGGTTGCGGCGCTTGTACAAAATCGCACGGCCGCTTGCAGAAATAAAAGTCTGGTCGTAGGCTTCCGCCAATTGGGCCAGTATTTCCTGGGTATGAGGGTGGTTTTTAAACTCGTCGCGAAAACTCAGCAGCAACACATAATCGATCTCTTGGCCGGTTCGGCGCTTATAGCTCAAAATATCGGCCCTCGGCGGACGGTGGTCAAAATTGATTCCATCCTTGTCGGTTTGCTGGTACATGTTGGTATTCCAGCGCGCGATGGTGGGAAAGTACCAGTAGTTCGCTTCGTAATTATCCGAAACAATGGCCGACCGGCTTGCGCCCAAATAACAATCCACGTGACCGAAAAGCCAGATGCGGTCGGCAATGGGCTGGGCGGCGGAGTTTTGCCCGGCCCAGTCGTAATTCAAAGCCAGGATGGTCGCCGGATTGCCGATATGCGCATTGCAAGCGTAGATTTCTTTGGCATAAGCCGAGGCCTCCTGCCAAACCTTCCAGCGCACCGTGCCAAAACCGATCGCCAAAACCGTTGCCGCTGACAAGGCTGCCATTTTCGCCCATTTTGGAAAATCAGCCGTCGCCGACCAAAACAGGATGACCAGAAACGGGATCATCACCATCCGCAAGGGGACTTCCAATCCACCCGAAATACTGGCCGGCGGGAAAAAGATGCAGTACAAGGCGACACCAAAAAATAGCAGCAAGCCATCGGCCGCCACCCAGCGGCGCGCGCGCAGTCGCAGCACAACGGCGCCGGCAAAAAGCAGCGCAGAGGTCAGCGCCGTCGCCTTGGCCCAAATTTCTTCGGTCGAATGCATGGCAATCAGGGCTGAAAGACGCCGAACGTTTTTCAGGGTCTCATTGAGCGCGGGCACATTCGTTTCCGTGGACCAGTCGCGGCGAAAACAAAATTCCGCAAACAGCATCAGGGCCGGTAATGCTGACAAAATCAGCCCGGTCAGACGGTTGAAAAAACGCGGTCTGCTGCTCGCAAAACCATCCGATCTAGTTTCGTAAAAAAACAAACCGAGCAACAGCGTTCCCGTCGTGAGGCCGGTAAAAACCAGGCCCATCGGGTGGGCGGAATACACCAGCAGCAACAATAAGGCAGTCACTGCGATCGGCGCCAGGGACGGACTGTTGCGGTGTCCCCACCACCATCCTGCCGCCCAAAACCAAAGGGCAAAACTGACGGAGTTGTTGTAAAAACCCATCATCAGCAGGTGATGCACGCAAAACAACAAGCCGATGGAGCTGATAAACAAGGCGTTCGGATTGATCTGTCGGATCAAATAGCGGAACCCGAGGGTGAAGGATAGGACGTAAAAACTGAGAAATATCTTTTCCGTCGTAGCCGGGCTGAACACATTCAGCAAGGGCATCGTGAAGAGATTAAAAAACCAGTTCGGCTCGAAGTTGGTATTCAGGAAAAGGAAAGGGTCGTAAAACTTCTCATTGACGCCTTCGTACCAATCCAGCAGGACTTTTGAATTGTACAGGTGGCAAGGACCGTCGCCGGTGACAAAAAAATCGACCGCCCAAACGGGAAAGAGCGTCCAGGCCACGAGGGCATAGAAGACGGCTGGTTCCAGTTTGTCGATGCGGAGGGTCATGGTGTACGTTTGGGAAATAAATTTATGTTTTTAAAATCATTTAATTGGCGCTAACGGGGTTTAAAGTTGCTTTCACAAGAGTGGAGATATCCAATTGATATTGTTTATAATCATTTGAAATCTTTTCTCGATCACCAAAGCCTAATTTAGTAACTATCTCGTCGAGGTTCTCGTTTGAGGAAATATTATGTATCAATAACTCAATGATAACTCTGGATACTGTTGAGTATAAGCAAGGCAAATACCTTTCTAGCGTTTCTGTTTTGTAAATCTCACCATGTACGATCTTACTGCGTAAGTTGTAAATTTCTTTAAGGTTTTT
>JAYSZC010000200.1:0-5103 GCA_043738235.1 Lewinellaceae bacterium
CGTGTTCGCTAATATCCCGAACATCACAAAAAATCATCCTGCTATCCAAAACCTATACAATCTTGGCAAAATCGCCGCCTAATTCTTTACGAACCATTGTAAATATAATACCTGTTTGATTGTGCAAATATATGTCAAATTAATGATAATTTAAAAAACAAAAGGCGTATATTTTTGAATAATTTCAAAAATATACGCCTTTTAGTAAATTATTGATATTATTCAAAAACAACCGCCCAACGACATCACCTCAACCATCGCCAAGAACAATGTGGGAAAAACGTTCAATAGCGGAGGATTGCTAAATAGAATGGGCTCCGGTATCCGTAACGCCGCCGGCGGCTGTCTTTAAAGTCTTCAGTCCGAAGTCGTCATTGCGAAGTCCGCTCCGAAGAAAGCACCGTGTAATCTACGGACTTCGGACTGCCGACTTCGCACTTCGGACTGCAGCGCACTAGGCGCTGCAAGCTTCGCAGTCCGGGTTATCGATACTGCAAACCTTGCCCGCTACCGCTTCGATATCCAGCGCCGTCATCTGCGGCGCATTTTGCGTCATTGTAGTCGTGGCGGCGTGCGTAACCGGCACGGATGGCACGGCCACCGTTTCTTCCGTCGCCTGCGTCACGTATTTCTGCTGGTGCTTCTGGCTGAGTGTAAACTTGATCGGGTCCGTGGCCGCTTTGGAGCGCAGGTAGTACATACCCGTTTTCAGGCCTTTTTGCCAGGCGTAGAAGTGCATGGACGAGAGTTTCGCGAAGGTCGGCGACTCCATAAAGATGTTCAGCGACTGGCTTTGGCAGATGAATGCGCCGCGGTCGGCGCTCATGTCGATGATCACCTTCTGGCTGATTTCGTAGGCCGTTTTGTAGATGTCGCGCACTTCCTGCGGGATAATGTCGATGCCTTGGATGGAGCCGTTGGCGGCCATGATGGCTTCGCGCATTTCCTCGTTCCACATGTTGAGGCGCACCAGGTCGCGCATGAGGTGTTTGTTCACCACGATGTGCTCGCCGGCGAGGGTGCGGCGGGTGTACAGGTTGGAGGTGTACGGCTCGAAACATTCGTTGTTGCCCAGTATCTGGCTGGTGCTGGCGGTCGGCATGGGCGCGACGAGCAGAGAATTGCGGAGACCCACTTTTTTCACACGTTCGCGGAGGCTGTTCCAGTCCCAGCGGGTAGAAGGCGTGACGTTCCAGAGATCGAACTGGAACAGTCCCTGGCTCATCGGAGAACCCGGGAAACTTTCGTAATGGCCCAGTTTTTCAGCCAGATCGGCGCTTTCCGATACGGCGGCGAAGTAGATCGTTTCAAAAATGTCGATGTTCAACTGCCGCGCGGCGTCGCTGTCGAAAGCCATTCCCATGAGGATAAAGGCATCGGCGAGGCCCTGTACGCCCAGGCCGATCGGGCGGTGGCGCATGTTGGAATTGCGTGCTTCCGGGATCGGGTAGTAGTTCACGTCGATCACTTTGTTCAGGTTGCGGGTGGCTACGCGGGTGATTTCGGCTAATTTATCGAAATCGAATTGGCCGTTGATGACAAACTTCGGCAAGGCAATCGAAGCCAGGTTGCACACCGCCACCTCGTCGGGGGAGGTGTACTCGATGATTTCCGTGCAGAGGTTGGACGAGCGAATGGTGCCCAGGTTTTGCTGGTTGCTCTTGCGGTTCGCTGCGTCTTTGTACAGGATATAAGGCGTGCCGGATTCGGTCTGGCTTTCCAGGATCGCGTTCCAGAGATCGCGGGCTTTGACCGATTTGCGGGCGCGGCCTTCCTTTTCATATTGTTTGTACAGCGCTTCAAATTTTTCGCCGTACACGTCGAACAGTCCCGGCGCTTCGTTCGGATCGAACAGCGACCAGTCGGCATTGGCTTTCACCCGTTCCATGAATAAATCGCTGATCCACATGGCGTAGAACAGGTCGCGGGCGCGCATTTCCTCCTTGCCATGGTTCTTTTTCAGTTCCAGGAACTCGAATACGTCGGCGTGCCAGGGTTCGAGGTACACGGCGAAAGCGCCTTTGCGTTTGCCGCCGCCCTGATCCACGTAGCGGGCCGCGTCGTTGAATACGCGCAGCATCGGGATAATGCCGTTGGAAGTGCCGCCGGTGCCTTTGATATAGGAACCCGTGGCGCGGATATTGTGGATGCTGAGGCCGATACCGCCGGCGCTCTGGCTGATGAGGGCGCAGCGCGACAGCGTTTCAAAAATACCGGCAATGCTGTCGTCGGTCATGCTCAGCAGGAAGCAGGACGACATCTGCGGTTTCGGCGAACCGGCGTTGAACAGGGTAGGGGTGGCGTGGATAAACCAGCGCTCCGACATCAGGTTGTAGGTCTCGATGGCCGCGTCGATGTCTTCGCCGTGGATGCCGACAGCCACGCGCATGAAGAGGTGCTGCGGGCGCTCCGCCACTTTGCCGTTCGTCCGCATCAGGTAGGAGCGTTCGAGGGTTTTGAAACCGAAATAGTCGAACTCGAAATCGCGGTCGTAAATGATGGCCGAGTCGAGTTTGGTGCGGTTTTTCTGAATGATCCGGTATGTCTCGTCGCCGATCATACCGGCACGTTCACCTGTTTTGGGGTCTACATATTCGTACAGCGCTTCCACCACTTTGGAAAACGACTTATCGGTCTCCTTGTGCAGGTTGCTCACGGCGATTCGGGCGGCCAGCAGGGCGTAGTCCGGGTGAATGGTCGCCATGGTAGCGGCCGTTTCTGCCGCCAGGTTGTCGAGTTCGACGGTCGTCACGCCGTCATAAAGGCCCATAATGACCTTTTTGGAGACCTCGATGAAGTTGACAAAGCCAGTATCGAGGCCGTAAGACATTTTTCTAAGCCGGGCCGTTATTTTGTCGAAGGACACTTCTTCGCGCTGGCCGGAACGTTTGATTACTTGCATCATGTATGATTCGGTTGTTGTTGAATGGAATGAGATGGTTGATGAGTTGATGGTTGATGAGGGTTGATGAGGTTGATAAAAGGTTGATGAGGTTGATAAAGTTGATATAGGCGGCTCGAAAGGGGTAATCGTCCCTCTCTATCGAGTGGCAATTATCAACCTCATCAACCTTATAAACTTCATCAACACTATTTAAAGCTTCCGATCACAAAACCCAAATTCAAATGCCCGCCGCCCCAAAAATTAAACTCCGCGCTGTCATCTCCTAATAAAGAGAGCACAGGGCCGATGGAAAAGGAAAAATTGAAATGGCTTTTGATTTCGGTTAATTGAATACCCCAGACCGGACCGATGGAAAATGCCGGCTGATAAGGTCGGGTAACAAGAATATTGCCGCTGGTGCGTTCTGAAAGGGCGTCGAAACGGTAGGAAGCACCCATGCCGAAAAAAGCGCCGGAGTTACCGCGCCAGTTCTTGCCTTTTTCCGCCCTGCGTTCCAGGGAGTAATAGTTTCTGAATTCTCCATACACGACTGGATAGAGCACTGAATAAGAACCGCTGCCGCCGTTGTTGGAAGCGTAAGCGGAATAAGCGAAACCGAGCGCGGCTTGTGTGGCGATGCTCAGTTTTTTGCTCAAGGCAAATTCCAGGCCGACAGCCGGACTGACAAAACTGATTTTTCCCAGCAGGCGTTCGAGCTGCGGCGAACTTCCTTCCTGCGCCGAAATACAGCGCGGGAACAGACAAATAGTCGCAAACGCGAGTGCCAGTATTGTTTTGGTTGTGTGAAAATGATTGGTCATAGATTAACTTTTTTGGAGGCGAAGCATGAGTACATCGTGTGCGGGAATCACTGCGTTCAGCACTTCTTTCGTAGCGCCTATACTTTTATGTTGAAACAAATCGCGCAGTTGGTAATGCACACCCGAAAATTGCAAGGTCCGGCCCGTAATATCCTCGCTGATGCGGTGTTTGCTCCAGTCGAAATGAATGGTGTGCGGCACTTCGCTGCGGTTTAAAAAGCAGATGGCCCAATCGCCGTTGCTCAGCGGTTTGGCCCACACGTCGAGGTCGCCGTTTTCATCGAGGTAGCGCATGGCCTGAATGCCGAGCGAATCCTGGTTGACGGCGATGACCTCTTTGTTACCCAGAATATCGAGTGTCTGTTTGCTCGCGCTGCGCAGGTCGTTGCCCATAATCAGCGGCGAAGCCATCATACTCCAGAGCGCAAAGTGGGCGCGGTCTTCCCCTACAGTCATGCCGTTGCCGATTTCCATCATATCGAAATCATTCCAGTGGCCGGGGCCGGAGGCTTTGCGGATGCCTTTGCGCATATCGAGTATGCGCAGGACGCCCCAGGACGACCAACTGCCGTGTCCTTCTTCGCAGTTCCAGCAATTGGCAATATCGCCGGTGATGCGCCAGAGGTGACCTACGGGTGTGGCCCAGTTCCAGGGCTGGTTGTCGCCCCATTCGCATATACTGAATACCACCGGACGTTTGGCTGTATACAAGGCATCGCGCATGGTGATGTAGGCTTCTTCGGCATTGGTTTTACCGGTGTTGCACCAGTCGTATTTCAGGAAATCGACGCCCCAGCCGGCATAAAGCCGCGCATCCTGGTATTCGTGTCCGCGGCTGCCGGGATAACCGGCGCAGGTTTTATTGCCGGCGCAGTTGTAGAGTCCAAATTTAAGTCCTTTGGAATGCACATAATCCGATGCCGCTTTCATGCCGTTCGGAAATTTGACCGGGTCGGCAACAAGATTGCCTTGCGCGTCGCGTTCCCTGGCCATCCATCCGTCGTCGAGCACGATGTATTCATAACCGGCGTCTTTGAGTCCGGAAGAGACAAAAAGATCGGCCATGTCTTTCACCAATTGTTCGCTGATGTCGGTCGCGAAGGTGTTCCAACTGTTCCAGCCCAGCGGCGGACGGGTAGCCAGCCCTTCAAACTTCTGGGCATGAACTGACAGCGCCGCAAGAAGCAGGAGGAGGAGCAGGGTTGATTTGGTGAGTTTGTGCATGAGAGTGTTTTAGTGTTTTGGTATTTTAGTGTTTTCGTTTTTTAGTGTTTTGGTGTTTTCGTGTTTTGGGCACGGGAAATTGCGTTTGCATTTTTTACAATTCCTAGCCTGATATGGCCTCACCCCCCGGCCCCCTCTCCAACGGAGAGGGGGAGCGAGTACCCTTTAGCATTC
>JAYSZC010000201.1:0-5099 GCA_043738235.1 Lewinellaceae bacterium
ACCACTCACGATTACAGGCCTGAAAAACCTATACCAAGACCATTAGAGCGGCCAAGCGGGATGCCTCTCACTTCTCACCCTCTCACCTCTCACTTCTTAGTTGTTGAGCATTACCGGCATCACCAGCATCAGAATTTCGCGGTCGTTGTTGTTTTCTTCCACTGGGGTTAGGATACCGGCCCGGCTGGGCGTGGAAAATTCCATTTTGACCTCCTCGCTGTCGAGCACACCCAGCATTTCGGCTAAGAAGCGGGCGTTGAAGGCAATTTTCATCGGACTGCCGTCGAAATTGCAGGCCAGTTGTTCGGTGGCTTCGTTGGAGAAATCCAGGTCTTGTGCACTGACAGTCAGGCTTTTATCATTTACATCCAGCACCACCTGGTTGGTGGTTTTGTTGGCGTAAATCGCGATCCTTTTGAGGGAATTCTGGAAATCGCTGCGGCTAAGTGTCATCGAATTCGGGTTATCCACGGGAATAACGGCGTTGTAGTCCGGGTAACGCGCGTCGATCAGACGGCAGACGAGGTTCATACTGCCGAAGGTAAAAAACGCATTGGCCTTATTAAATGAAATCGTTACGGCGTCATTAGCCGGCAGGGCATTTTTGAGCAGGTTGAGCGCTTTTTTCGGAATAATAAACGAAGTAGCCACCTCGCCCGCCAGTTGGTGGGTGCTGTATTTCACCAACTTGTGCGCATCGGTAGCGACGCAGATGAGTTTGTTCATGTCCACCTGGAAATAAACGCCGGTCATAGCAGGGCGCAGTTCGTCGGAAGAAGTAGCGAACACCGTTTTATTGATGGCTTCGAGCAGGTACTGGCTGTTGAGTTTCACCGTTTCCACACTATCCGGTTCAGGGATATTGGGAAAATCACTGCCATTTTCGCCGGCGAGTTTATACTTGCCGTAAGAAGAGGTGATTTCGATGCCCCAGTTGTCTGTTTGCACCGAAAAAGTGATCGGTTGCTGTGGCAGCGCTTTCAGCGTATCGAGCAAGATTTTGGCAGGAACAGCTACCGAAAAATCATCGTCCGCCAATACTTCAATACTGGTAGCGATGCTCGTTTCGAGGTCGGTCGCCGCAATCGTAAGTCTTTTATTTTCGATCTTAAACAGGAAATCTTCCAGAATAGGCAAAACGGGGTTGGAGCCGATTGCGCCGGAAGCGATCGAAAGCTGTTTCAGAAGTTCGGTAGAAGAAACGCTGAATTTCATGCGTTGTAGAATAATTTAAGTTTCGGAAGGCTAAGTAAAATGGCAAAAGGCAAAATAAATCAATGCGTTACATTGCTTTTTGTCCTTTGCAGTTTTGCCCTTTTGCTTACTGGCTGTCAGCAGTATGCAATAATCAGGGCGCTACATCTTGTAGCGCGGCAAATGTAACCCGAATAACGGGTCTTTTCGCGTTAAAAAACTAACAATTTGTGGAAAAACAAAGCGTACAGGAAAACCTGGAGTTACAGGATGTCAATTGCAGGACGGAGGCGAGCCTAGTAGTATGAACCAATCCATGTTATCGCACCGATTCATCTGCCAAAACCAGCACCACGCGTCGGTTCCATTTGCGGTTTTCCGGTAGGTCGATCATACGGCCGTTTCCAGCCTCCTCACTATTAGGCAATATGGGATCTGCTTCGCCGAATACGCTCAGAAACATCCGGTCTGCACGAATTCCCTTGTTAATCAGGTAGTTGCGTGCTTCCCGGGCACGGCTGGCGGCCAATTCAACATTGGCCTGTGGGTCTCCAATGCCGTCGGTATATCCCAGCACTTTTAATCGGAGGGCGTTGTTTTGTTTCAGTTTTTCGGCCATGCTGTTCAGTTCGACGATGGATTCGGGCAAGAGTTGATACAGCCCGAAATCGAAATAGATATTCCGCACAGTTATTTGTTGTTGCGGATCCAGCGCAAATGGCGCAGCGTTTCGGGAATACGGGCAGCCTAATTCGCGCAGCACACGCTGCTCTTCCACATCGATAATGGTTGCGAAAGGAAAGCCTTTTGCAATCATTCCCGCTTGCACTTTTTCAGCCTCGGCACGTGTGGAATAGGAACCGGCGAAATAACGGTACATGCCCAACTGGTCGGATGTTTCCAGGTAAGTTTCCACGCCCATTGCCGTAAAATGCGCGGCGTCCATACGTGTTTCAACCGCAGCGATCTGCACGCGGAAATCCTGCGCAAGCAATTGATTTTGAAGGAGAAAGAACAATGAAACTGCTAGGAAACAAGAGCGGCGTGGCATCATGGTTGAAAAGTAAATGTAGTTGGGTTTGATGGTTCGAAGGTTTGAATGGTTTTGTCTATTGCTGAAACGGTTGCGCAAAAGTAATATTTCAATCCCTTTTGTCGATCGGGTTCTTCTTCGATCCAACTTGTAAAAAAAAGAGCCAATTTTTATTTTAATGCGAATAATGGGTTACAGATTGATACAAAGTATTCAAATGGCGCTTTGGCCTTCATTGCGTACACCGTAGAGTACACCACAATATGGGTTGTTTCCATCAATAAAAATTCGCATCCCTCCGCCGCATTCGTGTTGTCCGCGCGACTATTATTCCTCCGAGGGCTGTGCAATCTAAAAATTTGACTTTTTAAAAACACCCGAAATTTTACCTTCGCTGCTACCTTTCCCGAATTTTACCACCTTGCATACTTTCTTTTTCCAGAAAAAATTTGGTTTTAAATAAGTGTGCAAAATTAGTTTTGGCTAAATTCTTTGTAAATGCTTGATTATGAACACTGATAACCAATAACTAATAACGGATAACTACTTATAGCAACAACATGAAACAACGCAACCTATTCATTGTACTCTTGGTCGCTCTGCCCGGACTGTGGTTTTTTGCTTCCAGGTGCAGCCGTTCCGAACAGCAGATTCGCCCCAACGACCCCTGGGTATTTCGCTCCGTGCTGGACAAACAACCCCGGATGATCACTTTTGCGCTCGACAATGACCTGTGGGTGTCGTATTCCACCGATTCCTGTTCGCTGTATAAAGCCTGGCCGGGCGGCGTCGACTTCACCGGCGCTGTGTACAATATGCGGCACGGCCCGCAGCCTATGAGCATTGGGGCGGCATGGCTGGAAAATAAAGCCCGCCAGCCCTGGCTCGTGACCCTGGGCGGCAAAACGGAGGCCCCGCGCACCGATTACAAAGGACACCGCTACACCAAAGACGGAAGCGCCGAAATCATGTACGACTTGGTACTGTCCGACGGGCAGCGTATCCGCATCAACGAACGCCCGGACTATGTCGAACGCGATCGGCAGCGCGGTTTTGAACGCACTTTTACGGTGGAAAATGCGCCCGCCGGCACGAGCATTGTGCTGCGAACCGGCATCGCTTCCATCGCCGATCCTTCCAATATAGCCACCAACGGCGCCTGGAAACAAACACAGATGTCAACCCTGGAGAACAGGGTCAATCTGCGGGCGCTGAGCGTGGAAGGCGAGCTGACACTTCTCACGGATCAATCGACGCGGCTGACAGCCATGTTCATCAGCCAGCCCCTGATTCCCAACCCCTTCGATGCCGAACGCCTGGCGGAAGCCTCCGGCGAAACCGGCGCAGGTACGCCCAGCGCCGGCGAAAAACTGATGGCCAAAAGCGATTGCCGTACCTGCCACAACGAAGCAGTACAAACCGTGGGTCCCGGCTACCTGCAAATCGCTGAACGCTACAAAAATGTCCCGGAAATAGTCGAAAAATTAGCCGAGAAAGTAATGAAAGGAGGAGCGGGCGTCTGGGGCGCCGCTGCCATGAGCGCCCACCCCGATCTGCAACCGGAAGACGCCGTTGCTATGGTCAACTATATCCTGTCCCTCGATGACGGCGAAGATGACGGCGAGGGCGGCGCATCTTCCAAACAATTGTCGGACATCCCGGACGCGGCCTGGCTCCGCCCCGACGCCTCTGTCAGCGATGGTATTGTGGCTTCCGGTTTGTCCGTTAATGTGTACAGCCAGGCCCAGCCGCCGCTTTCGCTCACTGACCTGCGGTTCGATGGCGCACCAACCCTGACCGCCATTGCAGAGAACATAGATGCGGAAGGGGCCGATTTCGCGCCATTACGCGACCCATTCGCCCTGGTAATCGAAGGCTTCCTGTTTTTGGATAAAGACGACAATATCCTGTTCCAACTCGGCAGCGACGACGGCAGCCGGATGTGGATAGATGGCCGCGAAATCATCAACCACGACGGCAGGCACGGTATGGAACCCAAAGAAGCGGAAGTCGCCCTCAAGGCCGGATACCACCCTGTCCGGGTAGAATATTTTCAGGCCGGCGCCGGGCGCGGCATTCAACTGAAATGGGCGCGTTTCGGGAATTCAGAGATGAAAGTAGTGCCCCGGAGCGCTTTTTTCCACAAACGTTCCGATGATTTGAGCAGCGCCGCTGCTGTCATGGGCGGCGGTTCCGACATTCTGCCCGGCGACGGTGCGGCCTTGCAGGACCTGCACCCGGCCTACACCCTTTCGCAGGCTCGCCCCGACGAGTTTCTGCCCAAAGTAGCGGGGATGGATTTCCTGCCAGACGGTCGTTTGGTGGTCTCTACCTGGGATGCGCTGGGCGCCGTGTATATTTTGGAAAATGTACAATCCGGCGACCCTAAAAAGATTAAAGTCAAACGCATCGCACAGGGCCTGGCCGAACCCTTGGGTATCAAAGTGGTCGACGGCGTTATTTATGCCCTTCAGAAACACGAACTGACCAAACTGGTGGATACCAACGGCGACGACATCATCGACGAATACCAGTGTTTTGCCAAAGGCTGGCGCGTTTCCGCCAATTTCCATGAATTTGCATTCGGACTGGTCTACAAAGAGGGTTATTTCTATGCAGCCCTGGCCATTGCCATCAATCCGGGCGGCGCCAGCACCCGCCCGCAAGGGCCTGACCGGGGTAAAGTGCTGCGCATCAACGCAAAAGACGGTAGCATCGAATTTATTGCCCGCGGACTGCGCACCCCGGATGGCGTCGGAATCGGCCCGGACGGAGAAATTAGAGCGCTCCTACACCAAAGAGGAGATCATCGCCATGTACCTCAACCAGTTCAATTTTATCAACAACGCTTACGGAATCCACGCTGCCGCGG
>JAYSZC010000202.1:0-14184 GCA_043738235.1 Lewinellaceae bacterium
GCCCTTCAAATCAGAAGGGCTGCGGGCGAGTATGACAGCAACCTCAAGTTTTTATTGGATTATTTTACCAGCCCGAAAGACCCCGACAAACCATCCAAACCGTTTTCCGTAATAATCAAGGCGAAAAACATCTTTCTGGAAGATGTGAGATTTGCTCAGGACGACCAGGTGAAAGGCCGCCTGATGTATTACGAGATACCGCAGGCGAGTATCAGGGTCAATAAAATGGATATGGCAGCCAAAATCATTGATATTCAGTCGGTCAGTCTGAAAGGGATATTTTTTGATTTTGAAGATTATCCGTCCCAGCCGATGCCGCCACGCCCGGGAACCGAAGCAAAAAAAACAACGCCCAAAGATTCTCTCGCTGCACCCATGCAATTTTCCATCGGACAGTTTTCTCTGACAGACGGGCGTTTTCAAATGGATCGTTTCCATATTTCTCCGGGCAAAGAAACGGCGCCCGAAGTCATGGATTATAATCATATTAATGTTCAAGGTATTGATTTTCAGGCAGATAATGTTAAATTTGACGGCAATCTTGCCTTTGAAGGCGTGTTAAAACATTTTGCTGCGCGCGAGCAAAGCGGCCTTGAAATCACGCATGGCCAGGCGGGTAGGGTAGTGGTCTCCGATACGCTCACCGCCCTGTACAATGTGCGCATTGAAACGCCAGGCAGTTCCTTGGGCGACACGATCATGCTGCATTACAGCAGTTACAAGGATTACAGAAAATTCAACAGTAGTGTAGATATCGACCTTCGGCTGTCAAAAGGTTCCAAATTGCGACTTGGCGATATATCGACCTTTAGCGGGCCGCTGGCCAGAAACCGTTTTTTTGCAACCAACAAAGACGAAATTGCAGAATTCAGCGGGCGGGTGTACGGTAAAGTTGGCAAAAAATTGAGAGGCGATGCACTGGTTATTCAATTGGGCGACCGCACTTATATGGAGGGCGATTTCCGGGGCGACGGACTCACCGGTGATATCGACCAGAGTATTATCGAGTTTCGTTTCGACCGGCTGCAATCCGACTTGCAAACGATCGGAAAAATCATACCCGGATTTAATCCGCCTGCTTCGTTTTACACCCTGGGGAACATCGGTTTTTCTGGCGACTATCAGATTTTCTTTGGATTCAGCCATATTTTACACGGAAAAATCCTCACGGATATTGGTACGGGAGATGTCGACCTGAACCTTGACCTGAAAAACGGGCGGGAGCGGGCGACCTATTCCGGTTACCTGAATATGCGTGATTTCGACCTGGCAACCTGGACGAATAATTCGGATTTTGGCAGAACAACCTTTAATATCAGAATAGCAGACGGATCGAGCGGCCTGACGCTTCCCACTATTAAAGCGCGGCTGGAAGGCACGGTGGATACGTTTTCATTCAAAGGGTACAGTTACCGGAATGTGGTCATGAATGGTACCTTCCGGGAATTTATTTTCGATGGTAAATTAGGTGTAAAAGACCCCAATATCGACTTCACTTTCGACGGTACGGTCAACCTGAAAGACAGCGTGCCCCAGTTTTCATTTGAAACGGATATACGCCGTCTCGACCTCGGCGCCTTGAATCTGATTGACCGGGACTGGGTAATATCCGGGCGGGTGGACCGCATCCGAATCAACGCCCGGAACTGGCAGGACATAACAGGCGCCGCCATGTTGCGCAATTTTCAGATAGTTCAGGATAAAACGCAACGCCACTATATCGACTCGCTCAAATTCGAATCTTTTTTCCGGCCTGATGGCACCCGATACATTTCTATCGCCTCAGATGTGGCGGACGGCTTGCTGGAAGGGTACTTCGATTTCCAGAGCGTACACCGCAACCTCATGCAGGTTTTCAGTCGTTATCATCCCGAGTTTGCCGAACGAATGGGTTTGCCCCAGGCGGATTCGAATGATATTTCCGATGATTATACCTTGAAATTAGATATCCGCAATACCCGCGGATTAACCCGGCTTATTTCGTCCCAACTCGACACGATCCGCAATATTTCGATCAACGGCGCCGTAAATGCCAGATTGGGAACTTCTAAGTTGACCATAAGCGCTCCGTATGCCCGCTTCAATAGTATTTCAGTGAGCAAGGCAACATTGCGTTGGGAAGGGAATAAAGAAGATGCGAACTTAACTTTAACTATCCCGGAATCCACCGTATCGGGCACAAAACTGGCGCCCATTCTTTTAACAGGCGATCTGAGCCGCAACGAATTTCGTTTCAAATTAACTGCCCGTGATACCAGCAAGATCGTAAAAGGGGTCAATTTCGACGGTGTGCTTTCAACGCTGGATAGCTTATGGCAGTTGAAATTCAATGCCTCCGAAATTGCCCTGTTTAATGACAACTGGGCCATGAATGAAGAAAACTACATCCGTTTCGGTAAAGGTTACTTTGTCACCAAGGATTTTGAGTTGTTCAATGGCGACCAGCGGATACTCCTGGACAGTTTTAACCTTGGCCGGGGACTTTCTCTCTCCCTGACCAATTTCGACCTAAATTTTATCAACCGCTTTGTTAACCCGAAAAAAGTGATTTGCAGGGGTAAAATCTACGACTTCGACGTCAAAATAAATGATGTATTCACATTGCAGGGCATCAATACCTACATTTCTACCGACACGGTATTTATCAATAATGTGCCTTATGGCGATATAACAGGCAATTTTGAAATGGCGCACCTCGCTGCGCCGCTTTGGTGGAAAACTTTTTTGAATTATCACGATCACCAACTAAGAATAGCGGGGGCCTGGTTGCCACCCAAAGCCGCCGCTCAAATGATAGATGAGGTTCAAATGAAGGTAAAGCCCGGCGAATTTGCCACCCAGGTGGATGCGCGGAATTTCCCCCTGAATATTCTGGAAACCTTTGTGCCTGGCATTTCCGGAACCAACGGACAATTTGACGCCGGCCTCAAACTATTCGGGCCGTTCAATAAAATTGGGATGAATGGTAAAGTACGCATTGTAAAAGGCCAGTTTGAAATTGACTACCTCAAAGCAAAATACAATATCTTTAACCAGAATATTCTGCTCACCAGCAACAGGATATGGGCCGATAAAGACACCATCTGGGACAATAGCACGCCCCGGAATATGGCCCTGATAAAAGGTGGGTTAAAACACAACCACTTCAAAGAGTGGCGCATGGATACCTGCGAAGTGTCTTCTCAAAGCGATAATTTTGTTATCCTGAACACCACGGCCAAAGACAATTCCATGTATTATGGCAAAGGCGCGGGAAGGTTCAAAGCTAAATTTACGGGCACCTTCAGCCGCACCAATGTTCAGATTGACGCTACAACCGGCAAGGATACCAGACTGTATCTGCCGATCACCTCCGTAGCCGATGCCCAGGAAGTGAAATTTATCAAATTTAAAACAAAAAGTCGGGACAGCACCCTCCTTAAAACAACAAAAAGTAGCGTAATCGGCGAACTGAAAGGTCTGAATTTTGAAATGAACGTTTCCATGACCGATGCGGCGGAGGTTCAACTTATTTTTGACGAACAGGCCGGAGACATTATCAAGGGTAGGGGAGTGGGCGACATAAAATTGACCATCAACAGGGAAGGGGAGTTCAAAATGTACGGCAACTACACGATCCGGCGCGGGGAATACATGTTTACGCTGCTCAATTGGGTCAACAAGCCTTTTACCGTGACAGAAGGCGGCACGATCGACTGGTATGGCGATCCGTATGGCGCCCAGATCAGTCTGGATGCGACATATGAGGAAAATACACCTGTTTACAACCTGATCCGGGATGAAATTCAACTTTTGGGAGGGGACGACAGCGATGCAGCCAAGGCAGCCAAACGCCCCACTAAAACAATTGTAACCATGCACCTCAAGGGCGATTTAATGACGCCCAGCATCAGTTTTAATGTCGATTTTCCCAATATTGCCAATGATATTAAAAGTGTGACGGAGAACAAGCTGCGATTGCTGCGCCAGGATCAGAGCGAACTCAACCGCCAGGTGTTCGGCCTAGTCGTAGTAGGGTCATTTTTACCCTCCGACGGGGGATTTATCCAGAGCTCGGACTATGTCGCCTCTGCTTTTAATACACTCACGCAGGTACTCAGCAACCAGTTTTCCAATTATCTCACCGGATTAGCCTCCGAATGGTTTGGCACTTCGGTTTCCAGCATCGACTTCAATATTGCTTATGACGAGTACCAAAACTCGCTGAGCAATCCCGACAACAGCAGAATCAACCAGACAGGCCGCGAACTACAAATCAGGCTCACCAGCGGTTTTGCCAACGACCGGGTAACCGTACAGGTAGGGTCGCAGTTTGGCCTGGGCAGGCCCAGTGCCGCCGTACAGAATGGTTTCCTCGGCGAAGATGTGACCGTGGAAATTCAGTTGACTCAAAACAGGCAGTGGCGGCTTAAGGTGTATCAACGTACCGAACCGGATATCACCGGCGGTCAACGCCGTGCACGCTACGGTTTTGGTCTGAGTTTTCGCAAGGAATACGACTCGTTTGATGAAATGCTGAGCGGTATGAAGTCGTGGCTGGGTAAAAAAGGCTAAGAATGTTATTTTTAAGTCGTTTTTGAACAATTGCAAGCATGAGAAAAAGCAGCGATGAAATCAAAACGTACCAGTAAACATTTGATTATTATTTCCATAATATATATTATGTTAAATAATAAGTGGAATAAAGATAAGTTAAGTAAAATATCCCGAATGTCTAAACCTCCCCCAAAGTTTGCCCACTTACAGGATTATCTTTGCCGGATGTTGCTGGATGATATATATCTGAACGACGGCGATCGCTGCATTGATGCGCAGGTTTGGCCAGCCTTAAAAATATTTTTGCCTGCCATGCAACCTTTTTCGCAGCCAACCCGCACTTGAAGTTTTGAACACACGAGTATGAACCATACCTACCTGCTGTACGACCCTCACGGGTTCGCGCTGGCTAAGGCCTGCCATGCGGGCGACCGCCAGGCACAGTATGCCTTGTGGGGACGCTTCAAAAACCGGATGTTCGGCGTGTGTCAGCGATATGCCGCGTCGCGGCAAGAGGCCGAGGATTTGTTACAAGAATCGTTCGTACAGATATTCCGCAACATCGGGCAATATCGGGGCGAAGGCAGCTTGGAGGGTTGGGTGCGGCGCATCGTGCTGCGCACTGCCATCAAGCATTTGCAGAAACAACGGCTCGATACGGAAATATTAGACGAGGCCGAATTAGCGTGGGCATTGTCTGATGGCGACCAAGCTTTGGGCGAATCTGAACCCGACGAACCTGGCCGGCTGGTTGCCTTGGTTCAAAAGCTGCCGCCGGGATTTCGGGCTGTGCTGAACCTGTACGTCATTGAAGAGCGAAGCCACGAAGAAATCGCGAGAGAGCTGGGCATCACAGTGAGTACCTCCAAATCTCAACTCAACCGGGCCAAAGCCTTTTTACGGCGGCTCGTGGATAAAACACTGCTACTGTTATGACAAAACCATCACTTTTCGAGCGCGACGATCTGGAACAACAGTTTCGTTCCGAACTGCGCGAATATGCCCCCGAAGCGCCCGAACATCTTTGGGCAGGTATCGAGGCGCGACTTCCGCAACGGCGGCGCCGTCGCCTGGTATTGTGGTGGTGGCTGAGCGGGGTGGTTACGGCGGGCCTCCTGATAGGGATGGCATATCGTTTTGGCGGTAAAAAGCCCATCGACTCAAACATCACGGCACAAGGGGCACAGCCCATCGCCTTGTTTCCCGCATCATTGATTGATGCAAATACATCCGGGATCACTACTGAACGGGTTGCAACCCAATCCAATTCTCTCCCTTTGAAAGCGGCAAAGCATGATATGAATAGCACTGTCGATATTCCACCCCAAAGACAAGTGGCTGTGCCCGACGTATTGCCGATAATAATGCTCCGTGAAAATGTTGCGTCGCTGGGAAGTCAAACCACTGCTACCCACACCGCACTACCGGTTGTGGCGTTTCTCCCCGGCGCAGCGCTTTCAGCATTAGAGTACGAAAAAAAATCCGATTTGACATTTTTTACCCAAGCGTCACGTATTGAACCTGTTCACAAACCTCGCTGGCAGATCGGCGAGATGGCCGGCCCTGTGTGGCAGTGGCAGCAGGCGGTGACCGGCGCGCCGGGTCATACGAACCATCTGGCATTTGCCGAACAAAGCGAAGGCCCGGCCAACGGCTGGCAAACGGGGCTGTCTGCCCGTTTTGCCCCGCGCTCGAGCTGGCGGTTGAATACCGGTCTTTGGCGGCGGACCACCACACAGGTTTCCTCGCACACTGCCGAATTGCGCCTGATGGATGGCATTTGCCTCAATCCTTATGATCCCGGCCCTAAGGTGTATGAATTTCAGTACGCATTGCACTCGAGCGGTAATGAATCCAACCTGACGGTGCGCATCGCTCAAGTGGACACCATGACCATAATGCCTACCAACGAGCCGTTTCTGTTGACCATGCGGACTTCGCGCCTACGCACCGATTGGGTGCTTCCGCTGACGGTGCAACGCACGTTCGGTCGAGGTCGCTGGCAAGGTTTTGTTGAAGGCGGCGGCGCGCTAAATGTTCCGGGCAGCATCGCCGTGCAGGTAGAGCATTTTTCGGAGGCGTGTGCAGATCTGTGCTTCGCAGCCAATCATATGCCCACGCTGACCAGTCGGCAACGCGGAGTTGTCTCATTCTCGTGGTTGCTTGGCGCCGGGATAGATTACCGCTTGGGGCGGAATTGGAGCCTGAGCGCCTCCCCCACCTTGTTCGGGCAAAAAGGACAGACCGGCTTGTTATTCAACAGCGGAATTCACCTACGATTTTAATTTAGCGGGAGATGCGGCGCAACAGATATTCAGGTGTCCCCTACCCTGCTGAACACGGGTCAGGAAACTGTCGGTGTTGCCGCCGATAGCGATTGGGAGGCGGCACGGCGATTTTCAAAATTGTAAAAATAAATTAACCTGCTTTCACTCAATTATTTCACACACAACCAACCGTTTATGAAAAAAATTTTCCTCTCCTGCCTTGTCTCTCTTGCCGTGTGGTCGGTCGCACAGGCACAGAATAATCTCGAATTGCATCTTTCGCCGCGCCTCGGCAACGCACCTTTTGCGCTGAATATGCCCGTTTCCGCCGGTTCGTATGATTATAAAATCACCCGTGTGGAATACTACATTTCTGAAATCAAAATCACCCACGACGGCGGTCAGGAAACGGCGATGACAGGCTTGTACCTGTTGGTTCGTCCAGCAGGCGACAGCATATATGACCTCGGCTCGCATCCAGACATCACCAACGTGGAAAATATCACTTTTTCCGTGGGTGTGGATCAGGCGCACAACCACCTCGACCCGACCTCTTATCCGGCCAATCACCCGCTTGCTCCCCAAAACCCGGCCATGCAATGGGGTTGGTCGGCGGGTTATCGGTTCGTGGCCATCGAGGGCGTAGCGGGTAATAACTTCGCCAATATCTTCGAAGTCCACGCGCTCGGCGATGCAAACTACAAGACTATAACGCTCTCCACCTCGGCTGAAACCCACTCGAACGGCGACAAAACCATTCACTTGGTGGCTGACTATGCACAGGTATTGAACACTATCAATGTATCGGCAGGCCTGATCGTACACGGCTCCACCGGCAAGGCCGTAACGCTGATGAACAACATGAAAAACGTGGTTTTCGCTGCCGAGACATCGACCACCATTGACCCGGCATTCGAGGGCACATTCCGCGTTTCGCCCAACCCTGCCTCGATGGGAAATGCAGTGGCCGCGATGAAGCTGCCGACCGGCTTCAACTACCGCATTTTGCTGACCGATCTGGCAAGCCGGGTGGTAATAAACCAGCCGATAGCAGCGGGCAGCCAATCATTCTTCTTTGACAACAACCTGAATGTTGGCGTGTACTTCGTCCACTTGTGGCAGAACGAACGAGCGGTGGTAGTGGAAAAATTGGTCGTCACGCAATAAAGTATTTTTTTATAAGCATGGGGTGCGCACCGGTTACGTCCAGTCTCCGGTTGCCCACCTACCCTTTTCCATGAAAAAACTTGGGATATTCGCGTTGTTAGTAGTGTTGTTATTTGCCTGCCGGAAAGAACTTCCGGAGGTAATACCTGTCGAGCCTGAGCCGTTGTTGGCCGTTCCACCGGGTTTTCCCAGCCCGGCATTTCCGGACGGAAATGAACTGACGCCTGCGCGTTGGGTTTTGGGAAAAAAACTGTTTTACGACCCGATGATGTCGAGCGATAGTACCCTTTCCTGCGCATCGTGCCACCATGCCGCCAAAGCGTTCAGCGATACTGTGACGTTCAGTCCCGGTGTAGCCGGCCGGCCCGGCACCCGGAATACGCCCACGCTAGCGAACATCGGATATCATCCCTATTTCACTCGTGAGGGCGGCGTACCGACGCTGGAAATGCAAATTCTGGTGCCTATTCAGGAGCACAATGAGTTCGACTTCAACATTCTGCTGATTGCGGAACGGCTGCTGCGCGATACGGCCTATATCCGCATGAGCCAGGAAGCATACGGTCGCGACCCGGATGCTTTCATTATCACGCGCTCGATAGCCTGTTTTGAGCGGACCTTCATCAGTGGACAAAGTCGCTACGACCAGTATTTTTTTCAGGGGAAAAACACGGCGCTCACAGCGGCTGAAAAACGCGGCATGGACTTGTTTTTTTCAGAAAAAACCAACTGTTCGCAATGCCACGCAGGGTTCAACTTAACAAATTACGCTTTTGAAAATAACGGCCTCTACGCCGATTACCTTGACCCCGGCCGCTTCCGGTTGACCGAACTCGAAAGCGACCGGGCCCGTTTCAAAGTGCCCACGCTGCGCAATGTGGCGCTCACGGCGCCGTACATGCACGACGGTTCGCTGCCCACTTTGGAGGCTGTGATAGAGCATTACAATACGGGCGGGCAACCGCACCCGAACAAAAGCGCATTGGTAGGTCCCTTAGCTTTGACGGCCGTTGAAAAGGCCAATTTATTGGCTTTTTTGCGCAGCCTGACCGACGAAGCATTTGTTAATAATCCAAAATTTCATCAAAATTGAATTGCCTTGATATGAAAAAACTACTTCTCTTGATACTCCCGGCTGTATTCCTTGCCGCCTGCGATTCCAAAGACCCCGTTGACCCGCCTGCCACCTACGACCCTACGCCGTTCAACCTCAATGTGGGCTATTTCCCCGCACCGGATTTGCCTGCCGACAACAAATTGACGGTGGCCGGGGTGCAGCTAGGGCGGATGCTGTTTTACGAGCCAATGCTGTCGAAAGACGGCTCGCAAGCTTGCGCCGACTGCCACAAACAGCCCGATGCGTTTTCGGACATCCGCCAATTCAGCATCGGGGTGGAAGGGTTGCCGGGCAAGCGCCAGGCAATGGCGGTGATGAATTTGGCCTGGCATCACAACGGCTTGTTCTGGGACGGACGTGCGCCAAACGTGCGCGACCAGGCGCTCAAACCCATTCAGGATCTGCTCGAAATGAACGAAACGCTTCCCAACGTGGTAGCGAAGATTTCGGCTGACCAGCGTTACACCGATCAATTCATCCGCGCCTTTGGCGATGCCACGGTGACTTCCGAGCGCGTGGGACTGGCCTTGGAGCAATTCATGCTGACGATGGTGTCGAACAACGCCAAATACGACAAATGGAAAAACGGACAGGCAATGCTGAGCGACAGCGAAGAGCGAGGTCGGGTGCTGTTTTTCACCGAGTTCGACCCCTTCGACTCGGAGCGTGGGGCCGAGTGCTTTCACTGCCACGCGGGATTCAATTTTACCAACGACGAATTTATGAACAACGGCCTTGACACTGATGCCGAACAGACCGACGAAGGCCGGCGAAAGGTGACCGGTCACCCGCTGGACCAAGCCAAGTTCAAAGTGCCCAGCCTGCGCAATGTGGCGTTGACTCCACCCTACATGCACGACGGGCGTTTCGCCACTTTGGAAGCGGTAATTGACCATTACAACACAGGTGTGAAACAATCTGCCTCAATGGATGAACTCTTGCAGTACAACATTCAGCCCGGTGGCCTGCATATGACCGTTCAGGATAAGGCCGATCTGGTGGCATTTTTGAAAACGCTGACCGACGAAATCTTTCTGACGAACGCGGCGTATAAGTCGCCGTTTTAAGCGATACTGAACAACCCATGTTACATACCTCTTTTTTCAAAACATACTGCTTGTTGGCAATCTTAGTGTGCATACAAGGCGGCTTATCGGCTCAAACACCGACCTGCGAACCGCCTTGCCTTTTCGATGCTTTGTATCCGTCGGGTACATTGCGGGCAGCTGAGGCGCGCATCGGCGCGGCGCTCAGCCAAATGAAGGCAGCCGGTGCACCCGAAAACAGTAATGACACCAGGATTATCCCCGTGGTAGTACACGTCATCCACAACGGCGGCTCTGAAAATATCAGCAACGCGCAGATTGAGCGACAGATCGAAATTCTCAATGAAGACTACGGCAAACTTCCCGGCACCCCGGGCGACGGCGCGGGCGCGGACACGCGGGTGCGGTTTTGCTTAGCAAAAACCGCACCCGCAAGGACGATGCACCGACGGCATCGTGCGGCTGGACAGGGCGACGCTGAAAAATCTCTCGTTTTGGGACAATACCCGCTACCTGAATATGTACGTGGTCAAAAGCATCACATCGACGGGAAGGTTTATTTCATAGACCGCTCGCTGAACTCAGCGACTTCCTGGCAGTGGTTTTTCCCCGGCGGCACACCCACAAGCTCCATTTTGCAAAACCCGACCGTGACTTACGACAGCCTGGGCATATTTTCCGTCACGCTCATTACCGCCAACAGCAACGGCAGCGATACGCTCTTTTTAGAAAATTACATCACCGTCACCGAGCCGGGCTTCGGCCAGTCCCTGCCCTTTTCGGTCAACTTCGACGACGGGATTTTCCCGCCGACCGGCGCGGAAATCTACAACCCCGACCTCGGCATCACTTGGGAGTTGGACGCGGCGGCAGCCCATTCGGCGCCCTACTCTGCCCGCATCGACAATTTAGTGAACATCAACTACGGCACCCGCGACGAAATCGTGCTGCCTTTTCTCAACCTGAGCACATCCAACCCCGATTCGGCGCTGTTGCTGACTTTTTGGTGGGCTTACGCGCGCTCCGACCCGAATTATTCGGACGAACTCATTGTGCAGATTTCCAAAGACTGCGGGGTGAATTACACCAACATCCTGACGAAATCGGGCGCCTCGCTCGTGACCGGCCCGACACAGACTACGCCGTTCATACCCACCGCCGCGCAATGGAAAAAAGCGACGGTCAACCTTTTCCAGTACAAAACCGAGCAGTATGTAAAAATCCGTTTCGTGAACGTGACGGACGGCGGAAGCTGGGACGAACCGATGCACATTCGCGTATTTGACAGCTTGGGCCGACTGCTGCGCGATTACGGCGCTGACGCTGCCAGTACGCTCGACTTGGCAGGGCTACTCAACGGGTTGCTTTTCGTAAAAATAGAATCCGCAGGGCGTATTGCGGGTTTTCTGCTCATCAAAGAAAAATAACGAATATGGAAGATTTTCCAAACTATCACCCCATGATTGTCCACTTCCCGATTGTCTTGCTGTTGCTGGCAGCGGTGATGCAGTTGGCAGGCCTTTTTTTAAAAAACAAAGGCTTTCACTACACCATACTGATTTTTGCGGTGCTGGGCTACGCCTCGGCCTATTTTGCCGCCGCATGGCGGCATCCGCAAATCGAACGGGAAGTGGTGAACGCGGCGGTGCTGGCGATTTTTGACGAGCACCAACTCTATGCGCGTTGGTCGGTGTATCTGGGCGGCGCGGGGGCGATGCTGAAAGGCATTGAACTTTATTTTCGGCAGCGATTCTTTTTGGTTGCGCTGACGGCCCTGGCATTGCTTGGCGCAGCGGCGGCAGTCGCGATTTCGGGACATCACGGTGCGGAATTGGTGCATAAATACGGGGTGGGGCCGAAGGGGGAATTTTTGAAAAAGAAGCCGGTTGGCGCTGCCCAGGCGGTGGTTTATGACAATCCGAATGCGGTCGAAAATGACACCACGCCCAAAAGCATCAAAGCGATGACCGTCGGAAAAATCGGGGCCATCACCGTGACCATTCAGTATTCCTCCCCCAAAGTGCGCGGGCGGGCGATTTGGGGTGAATTGGTGCCGTTTGAAAAAGTGTGGGTCACGGGCGCGAACAATGCTACCTCTATCGAGTTCGACCGCGCCGTGGAAGTGGCCGGCACAGTGATTCCGGCGGGCAAGTATGCCTTTTTTACTATTCCCGGAAAGGAAACCTGGACGCTGATTTTGAACAAGAACTGGGAACAACATCTTGCGGACAAGTACGACCCCAAAGACGACGTGGTGCGTACGGAGGTCAAACCTGAACCCACTCCGCATATGGAACGATTGCAATACTTTGTAGATCAACCAATGGGTAATGCTGCCGATGGCAGTATTTCAATAGCTTGGGAGACTTTGAAAATTCGGATGGCTGTGAAGGTTAAAATTTGAATTTTGTTTTCCGACCTGCGGACGCGCTCTGCAAATTCGGCGACAGCCACCATATCATGCACAAAATAGCAAAGAAGCCATGACAATCAAACCGCTACTCGTTCCAATACTCGCCGCTGCCCTTCTCACATTGGCCAACTTCTCACCTCCCCCACCCGGCCCTTGCGACTCACCTTTGGTGGGCGGGCACACCGGCGCGCCAGGCGAAACCAGTTGCACGGGCTGTCACGGCGGCACTGTCAACACCGGCCCCGGCAGCATGACGCTCATGCTCAGCGACACCACCTTGCTGTATTCGCCCGGCGAGACGTTTGACGCGACCGTCGTGATGAAACAGGTCGGGCGCGACAAGTTCGGATTCGTCGGGCTGGCACTAAAAGATGCGGGCAACACGACCATCGGCACGTTCACAATTGACGACCAGGTGCGTACCCGGACTTTCAACGACGGCCCGCGCAAATACGTGTCGCACACGCCTTGTGGCGCGGACGCCACACCGCCGGACAGCCTTTTGTGGACATTCCATTGGAAAGCGCCCGCAACCAACGTGGGCAATATCACCCTGTACCTCGCAGGGCTGGCCGCCAACCATAACCACGCCCTGAGCAACGACGACACCTACACCTTGACGGTACATCTTGTGCCGGATTCTACCGTTTCAGGGGTGAAAGTCCCAGCCTCGACAAGCAGCCTTCGACTGTGGCCGAATCCGGCTTCCGAAGGGGTGTACTTCGCTCTTGAAGGCGCCAACAGCGGGCAAACGATTCACCAAGCCGAAATCTGGTCAGCAGCCGGGCAGTTGGTGTGCATTACGGACCTTACGGAAAATAAGTTGACGGTAGCAGGCCTGGAAGCGGGCGTTTACCGGCTACTTTTGCGTGATGAGGGCGGGGCGGCAATCGGCCAGGCTTCTTTTGTGAAACTGTAAACCTGTTCCTTTCATGCGCCATACCCGCCAGTATTACCTCCGCCGATTGCACCGCTACATGGGCGTGACCATCGGGATTCAATTTTTGCTCTGGACTATCGGGGGGCTTTATTTCAGTTGGTCGGACATGGACGAGATACACGGCGACTACCAGCGCCGACCGGCACCGCTGCTTGTGCCGGATACGGCAGGCTGGGTATCGCCCTCGGTGGTCGTGCAGAACTTGCGGGCAGCGGGCGAAAGCCCCGACAGCATCCTCAGCCTACGCTTGGTCCCGGTGCTGGACGCGGTGTGCTGGCAGGTGGTTTTTTTTGAAAAAAATGCCCGCCACCGGCATCCGCGAAAAGTGCGGCTCGCCGATGCCAAAACCGGCGCCCTGCGCCAAGCCTTGTCGAAAGAAGAAGCGGTGGAAGTCGCGGCCCGGCAATTCAACGGCACGCCGACTTTGCAGTCGGCGGCGTACCTTGATGAAACGCCTCCCGACCACGAGTACCGGGAAAATGCATTGCCCGCCTGGGCTGTCACTTTTGAACACCCTTCCAAAACCATCGTGTATGTCGCTGCCGAATTGGGCACGGTGGAAAAATTCCGCAACGAAAAATGGCGGTGGTTCGACTGGCTCTGGATGCTGCACGTGATGGACTACGAAAGCCGCGACCACATCGGCAACTGGCTGTTGCGGGCATTTTCGGTGTTGGGGTTGTTGACCGTTTGTTCGG
>JAYSZC010000203.1:0-5077 GCA_043738235.1 Lewinellaceae bacterium
CTTGCTCCTGCGTCGCAAGTGACACCTCTTCGCTACCCTTAAGTCAACCGGCGTATGCGTTTTTAGCGCTACTTTTCGCCGATTTTTGAACCAACCACTTCCAACAACAAACGCCTTGATACCGGACAGCACCAAATTTGAATCTTTTCGCAACCGCCTTACCAAAGTGTACAAACACATTGGAAAATGGGCTAAAAAACAGGAAATCACCTGTTTCAGGGTGTACGACGACGATATGCCGGATTTTCCTTTAGCCATCGACAAGTACGAAGAGATCATACACGTGGCCGAATACGCCCGCCCGCACGGCATGGAACCCGACGAGCACGCCGCCTGGCTGGACGGCTGCCTGGCCGTTATCAGCGAGGTGCTGGATGTTTCTTTAGATTTAATTTACCTGAAATTTCGGCAGCGCCAGACGGGGCTGCAACAGTACCGGCGATTTGCGCGCACCAATGCGGAGTTCATTGTCCGGGAAAACGGGCTGCGTTTTGCCATCAAACCCGCCGATTACCTGGATGTCGGATTGTTTCTCGACCACCGCAATACCCGCAAAATGGTGCAGGAAGAATCGGCAGGCAAACAAGTACTCAACCTATTTGCCTACACGGGTTCTTTCAGTATCTATGCCGCTGCCGGCGGCGCCAAAGAGACGCTCACCATTGATATGAGCAATACCTACCTGCAATGGGCTGACCGGAATATGGGATTGAACGGTTTTACGGGGCAGGAACACCGCTTTTTACAAGCCGATGTGCTGCAATGGCTGCGACAGCCTACCGGGGAGCGGTTTGATCTGATCATGGTCGATCCGCCGACTTTTTCCAACAGCAAACGTATGTATGGCACTTTGGATGTGCAGCGCGACCATGTCACACTGCTGGACGCCGTTTTGCGCCTGTGCAAACCTGGGGGAACGGTTTATTTTTCTACTAATTACCGCCGTTTTAAAATGGAAACGGAAGCTATCAGGGCGACTCAGGTGCAGGATATTACCAAGCAAACGATTCCGCTGGATTTCAGAAACGAGCGGATTCATAAGTGTTTCAAAATCACTAAATAGGAATGAGGTATGATGAATGATGAATGATGAATGATGAATGATGAAATGATGAATGATGAATGATGAATGATGAAAAAATTCTAATTTATTGTAAATCAATTACTTAAAATAAATAAACAGAATTCACTTCACCTGTCGAGCCAAATATTCATCATTCATCATTCATCATTCATAACTCCTAACTCATCATTCAAATCTATTGTCCGCGTTGCTCTTTTTTCACTTTACCCTCTTTTTTCGGGTGCTTTTTGTATTGCTTCTGGGCTTTTTTTGTCTCTTTACGCGCCATAACTTCGTCGTATCTGGCAGCCTGGTCAGCATTCAGCGCTGCTTTGTGAGCGCGTTTTCTTTCTTCGCGCAGCTGGGCCATATCTTCTTTTCTGGCAGATTTTGCAGCTTTTGATTTCGCCTTGTATTGCTCGTCTGCTTTTTTGAATTGCGCCCTTTGATCCGGCGTCAGATTCAGTTCGTCTTCCACAGAACGAGGCGCCTGCTTCTTAGACTTCATTTGAGCGCCGGTAGTCCTGTCTTTTTTCGAAGGAGTGGATCCGGATTGTGCTTGTGCAGTTGCTGCTGCAAAAAACAAGGCGAACAACAAAACAGAAAGTGACTTGATTGACTTATACATTTTCATACTGAGATATTCTTTTTTTAGTGAGAATGTTTCTTTGACGCCCAAACATGGAATTGGTTTCCCCGATGTACCCTTAAATAATTCTTAAAGTTTCCGGCAAGCACCCGGCAAAGTCTGAAAAACGCCGAACGTCTCACGTTAGCAAGGCTTTTTGTTTTTCCACCGACCGAAAACCGTACTTTTGCCGCTTCAAGTGTTTAACCACCCGATAATGAAAAAACTATTGTTGTTATGCCCGGTACTCTGGCTTTTGTGGAGTGCATGTTCCAATGAATTTGATATAGCCGCCCCGTTCAAAGAAATCCCCGTCGTTTACGGTATTTTTTCTGTTGATGACAGCGCCCACTATATCCGGATAGAGCGGGCTTTTATCGATCCAGATGCCAGCGCTTATGTGGTGGCAAAAATTGCAGACTCTCTTTATTACCCCGAAAATGCGATTTCCGTGTTTCTGCAACGGGTCGGCAACGCCCAACGGTATCCGCTGACCCGGGTCGATGGCAACCTGGAGGGATATGTGCGCGACGAAGGCACTTTTGCCCAGTCGCCCAACTGGTTGTATAAAATCAAAGACAGCCAACTCGGCGGCGGATTGGTAGACGGCGCAACCTATAGACTCATCATTGAACGCGCAGACGGCCAACCGGCTATTACAGGGGAAACCACGGTGCCGGATACAATGATTTTGATCAGGCCGGAGCCATCGGTTTTCACACCCAGAAGAATCAATATCGCCGGAAGCGTTCCGATTGTGGTGGAATGGCGTTGTCGCGCAAATGCGGTTATTTTTGATGTTTACCTGAATATCCGTTACCGGGAGATAGCCCTGGACGGTACCCCACTGGATATGAAAAGTTTTCGCTGGCAGGCAGCCAAAAATGTGCTCCGGGAAAATACGTTGATTGGTGGCGGCTTTTACCGAGGCAGAGCAACCTTCCTGGCAACCGATTTTTACAATGCTTTATTACAAAACGTCGAACCCTCTACCACGGTGCAACGCTATTTTAACGGCATCGATGTAATAGTGGAAGGCGCCGGGCCTGAAATTGCAGCATACCAGGAAAGTGAAGCCGTCAATTCGGGTTTGACAGGCGCCGAAGTTACCTCATCGTATACCAACCTTTCTGAAGGCTTCGGTATTTTTACTGCTAGAAAAATTTGGCCATTCCCGAATTTTGAACTGGAAAGCAAATCTGTCGATTCCATGAATCTTGATCCGAAGTTCCGCGTCCTCAACTTTAAAGGATAAAAGCTTAAGTAAAAGGGCGAAATTGCAAAAAAACAATGTAAATGCTTGATTATCAACACTGATAACCAATAACTAATAACGGATAACTACTTAATAATGTCCGCAACTACCGGAGAAATTAAACGCGTCACCACCCACGTCATCCAGGCGATGAAAACACGCGGTGAAAAAATTGCCATGCTCACCGCCTACGATTTTTCGATGGCCAGAATGCTCGATGAGGCGGGCATTGACATCCTGCTGGTGGGCGACTCCGCCTCCAACGTTATGGCCGGGCATGAAACAACCCTTCCCATTACCCTCGATCAAATGATCTACCATGCGCAGTCTGTCGTGCGGGCCGTCAGCAGGGCTATGGTCGTGGTGGATCTGCCTTTTGGCAGTTACCAGGCCAATTCGGAAATCGCACTGTCCAGCGCAATCCGGATCATGAAAGAATCAGGCGCACATGCCGTCAAATTAGAAGGCGGTTCGGAAGTAGAGGATTCCATCAAACGCATCCTGATGGCCGGTATCCCGGTGATGGGTCACCTGGGATTGACGCCGCAAAGCATCTATAAATTCGGCACCTACACGGTACGCGCCAAAGAAGAGGTAGAAGCCCAAAAACTTCGGGATGACGCCAAACTGCTCCAGGCGCTCGGGTGTTTCGCCATCGTGCTGGAAAAAATTCCCGCTACCCTGACCAAAGAGGTATCGGAAAGTATTGAAATCCCCACCATCGGCATCGGAGCGGGCAAACATGCCGACGGCCAGGTATTGGTCACCCACGATATGCTGGGCATTACCAAGGATTTTAAACCACGCTTTTTACGCCGCTATCTCGAACTGTTTGAAACCATCGGCAACGCTACCAAACAGTATGTGTCCGATGTTAAAAAGCGGGAGTTTCCAAATGATTCGGAACAATATTAGTTTTCTGGAATTTACCTTATGGATAACAATCACCATGCGTTGCCCCAACCCGGCGGGCAACTACATTTCAACAACATGCAACAACAAAAAACAGGTATGCGCACCCTTTTTGCAGGGACCGTTATTGCCGTGCTGGCGCTCGCGCTCTGGTTTGGATGGCAACCCTTAAAAGCGATTTATTTTTCAGGCGTACCGAAAGAACTTGCAGATCCTTTCGTCTGCATCCCCACGGGAGCCAATTTTGAGCAGGTCGTAACTATTTTAAAAAAAGGCGGCATCGTCAAAGATGAAGCCGGATTCCGCTGGCTGGCCGGCCAGATGAATTATAAAAAAGATAAAATGCGGGCCGGCCGCTTTCAGATCAAACCGGGCTGGAATAACCGCGAATTGATCCAGCACCTGCGCAATGGCGAACAGGCGCCTGTGCGCGTGATCCTGAACAATGAGCGGCTGCCGGAAGAAATAGCGGGATTGGTGGCCCGGTTTATCGAAGCGGATTCCACTTCGCTGATCGCTGCATTTCGCAATCCCGTCCTGCTTGCCGAACTGGGATTTACGCCGGAAACCCTCGTCACCGGTTTTATTCCAAATACGTATGAAATGTACTGGAATACGGATGCCACCAATTTCCTGAGACGTATGAAAAAAGAACATACTGCGTTTTGGGACAAAAACAACCGGCGCGCAAAAGCAAAGGCGCTCGGGCTGACGGAAACGGAAGTGTATATACTCGCCTCCATTGTGGAGCGTGAAACCAACTATAACCCGGAAAAAGCGACCATTGCCGGGGTTTACCTCAACCGCCTGAATATCGGCATGAAACTGCAGGCCGACCCCACTTCTGTGTTTGCCACCCGTGATTTTGCCACCCGCCGCGTCACCGAGTACCATACCTTGTTCGATTCTCCTTACAATACTTATATGTACAAAGGACTGCCGCCAGGTCCGATCAGCATGGCCTCTATTCCTACCCTCGATGCGGTACTGAACCCCGAAAAACACAAATACCTGTACTTCTGCGCTAAACCCGACGAAACAGGTACACATGCATTTGCAGAAACCTTTTCCGCACACAAGGTGAACGCCGAACGCTTCCAGAATTGGGTACGAACGAAGGGAATTTGAATGAGGAATGAGGAATGAGGAATGAGGAATGAGGAATGAGGAATGAGGAATGAGGAATGAGGAATGAGGAATGAGGAATGAGGAATGAGGA
>JAYSZC010000204.1:0-5073 GCA_043738235.1 Lewinellaceae bacterium
GGCACGGATGTATTTGCGCGAATGTTCCCGGAAGCCAAGTTGCGGGTGGAGGAATCCAGCAATTCGAATATTTTTTTTACGGGAAGTATGTGCCAATTCATGTACAGGTGTTTTTTTGTGTATAGTGTTTGGTGTTTAGTGTTTAGGGCCTTCGCCCTTGGCAACAGCCCCCGACCCCTAAAAGGGTGAGGTTAACCCATAAGTCGGGGTATCCTGTGAATGCTTTTTGATTGTTTCCAAAACTCCCCCATTTATGGGTCTTTAGGGGTCGGGAGCTGTTGCCCAGCGCGAAGCTTCCTAAACACCAAACACTAAACACTAAACACCTATTTACGTTTTCAGCCATTTCCACAACTCAAACCATCCCACCGACACCAGCGCCGCCAGCAGGCACCAGCCTGTTTCTGCCGCTGTTATGATGCCCAGTTGAAACATATTGCGGGCTACAGGTACCAGTAAAATCGTTACCAATACCAGCACCGACACGCCCACCATCCACCACAACAGGCGGTTGCGGTAAAAGAGCGTACGGGCAATCGTGTATTCAAAAGAGCGGTTGGCAAAAGTCAGGAAAATATTGGCCAGCAGCATAGTGATAAAAACAAAAGAGCGGGTAGTCGCTTCGTCTTTACCCAGCCAAATAGCGTAATGGTACATGACAAAAACGCCGACCGTGATCAAAAAACCCTGAAGAAGGCTCAGTGAAAGTTCGGGCCAGGAGAACAGGTTGGCGCCTTCCGTTCGAGGCGGTTTTCGCAGCACATTCGGTTCCGCCGGTTCATTTTCAAACGCAATGGCGCAGGTTGGGCCCATAATCAGTTCCAGAAAAATCACATGGATCGGGGTCAGCATGTGCAGGTAGGGCCAGTCGAACAACAGGGGAAACAGCACCACCAGCACAATCGGCAGGTGGATGGAAATAATATACCGGATGGCTTTCCGGAGGTTGTAATAAATAAGCCGCCCGGTTTTGATGGCATTCACCATGTGCGCCAGGTTATCGTCGAGTAACACCATGGAAGCGGCGCTTTTGGCGATTTCCGTTCCCCGGTGTCCCATCGCCACGCCCACCTGGGCTGCTTTCAGGGCAGGGCCGTCGTTTACGCCGTCGCCGGTCATGGCCACTATTTCGCCGTTTGCTTTCAGGGCTTCCACCACCCGCAACTTGGCTTCCGGGAACATTCGCGCAAATACATCCGTGCCACCAACTATTTCCCGGAGTTGCGTTTGGTTCATTTGCATCACCGTTTCGCCGCTTACCGCCTCGCCCCGCACCCGGATGCCACTTTCCTTTGCAATATTCAGGGCGGTTTCCGGGTAATCGCCGGTGACCATTTTGACCGCGATGCCGGCCTGGTAAAAATCGTTCATTACCTTGGCGATACCTGCTTTGGGCGGATCGTACAAAGCGAGCAGTCCTTCAAATGTCCAGGGGAAATCATCCTGTTTCGCCGGGTATTTTTCATCTGTCAAGGCAGCGCTGCACACGCCGAGGATGCGGTAACCTTTGCGCGCCATTTCCTTTGTCTTGTCCAGAATATCGGTCTTTTTCGCCGCATCCATGTTGCAAACCCGCAGGATGCGCTCCACGGCGCCTTTCGCTGCAACGATGCGTTCGGTCGTATCAGCCGGCAAAAACACGTGCGTCATCATGGGCGGCACACCGCCCAGCGGATATTCGTGTATCATTTGAGCGCTGCCCCGGCGGTCTTTGGAGGTTTCTTTTTCATAAGCCACGTGAATCGCTTTCTCCATGGCGTCGAAGGGCGTCGGTTCGCTCGCCCACATGGCGTATTCGAGCGTGCGGCCTTTCCCGGAATAGTCGGCTACTTCGGCAACCGTCATTTTACTTTCCGTAATCGTACCCGTTTTATCGAGGCAAATTACCGTTGCGGCGCCGAGACTTTCCACCGTTTTGGGTTGTTTCACCAGCACGTGTTTGCGGGTCATCCGGTAAGCGCCCAAAGCCATAAACGTGGTAAAGGCTACGGGAATCTCTTCCGGCACCAAAGCCATAGCAAAAGCCAGCGAATACAAGAGCGCGCTGAGGAATGAACCGGAATACGCGTAATTGATGGCGCAGACAACCAAAAAAGCCAGCAGACCCGCCCATAACATTTGTCGCACAAACCGCGAAATCTGTCGCTGCAAAGGGGTTGGTTCGGTTTCGATGGACTCGATGGATTTGCCTAATTTACCAAACTCCGTTTGTACGCCCACTGCCCGCACCCTGGCTATGCCCGCGCCGGAGGCCACGGTAGTGCCCTGGTACAACAGGTTGCGGCCAGCTTCATCGGGGTTTTTAGTGACGGCCAGCGATTCGCCGGTTAAAATGGCTTCGTCTACACTCAGGTCGTTTTGTTGCAGCAGCAATACGTCGGCAGCAATGCGCTCCCCTTCCTCAAAAGCGATCAGGTCCTCCACCACAACTTCTTCCACTGGCAACTCCTGCCGCTTCCCGGCCCGGATCACCACAACCCTGGGTTGCGACAATTGACGCAGTGCAGACAGGGCTTTTTCGCTGCGAAATTCCTGCACGATCTCAATCAGTGTAACAAAAATGACCGCTCCTACCATGAGCCAGGCTTCCGCTGCATCGCCTATCAGAAAATAAAGGACACAGGCGATCACCAACAACAAAAACATAGGCTCCGTACCCACATCCTGCAGCATGTGCCAAATACGGCGTTGGGGACGGACATATATCTGGTTGCTGCCGTGGAGGGCACGGCTTTGGGCAACTTCTTCCGGGTTCAGGCCTTGCAAATCAGGAGAAGGTTGACGCATGTGGAGTTTAATAGTTGGTAAATCAATTGCGCTTTATTACTTAACAAAACGACACGAATAAGTTGCAGCGGAAAAGATATTGTTTGTTTTACATATTGCCCTCACCTGATGAGTTGGGCTTCCAGGGCGAGCGCCCGCGGAAACAGGATATTGTTTTCGAGGTGTATATGCAGCCGCATGTCGGCGTCAAATTCTTTGTGCAGCTGATACCAGGCGGTACATTCACTACAGGCGCCAAACGGCGCCTGAAAATGCTGCGACAGATCCCTGATTTGTTTTAATGCAAAAGCAGTCTGTTTGTGGTCCTGTACGATAGATTGCATCGACTTTTCCAGCTCGCCGTATGTCGGAGCTATAAAAGTCTGCTTATCGCTGCGCAGCTTTTCCATTTCTAATATGTAAGGAAACAACGCGTATTCTTCGCTGATCAGGTGCTGTTTGATCCTTTGATCGAGATCCATGAGCAATGCCCGGATGGGTCTTAATTCGGGATGATTCAAACCTTCTTTGGCAACAACAGCATTCGACAACAACAGTAATTTTGGCAAAGTTTCGCGTATATAATTGTGGTGGGTTCGGACAATAAAATCTACCAGAAATGGGGTGTCCCAGCTGGCATAATTTAAATGCGGGAATAAAACAACCGGGCGCTCGTTCAAATGCGCTAATGCCTGTTCAAGAAGATGCCAGTCCAAATGCTGTTCTACAGAAGCCTCCTCCAGCGTCAGATGACCGGAACAGCAGACATCTATGCCGTACGCATCCAACACGCCGGCTGCCCGGTAGTCTGATGTTACGATGTCGTTGATAGTAGCACTGGGCATTAGAAGTGAGAGGTGAGAGGTGAGAGGGGGATTGTGCAAAGGTGAGCGGTTCAAGTGGGCTGGAAAATGACGTGAACAGCTGTATGTGCATGACTTTTATCACCCTGTGACCTGACACGATAATATTCGTATTCAAATCAACCACCTGGATGAGTTGAATCATCCTGAGATGGGCGGCATACCTTCATTTTTGTAAAGCAATTGGAAGAATCCGGGGTGTTTCATAAGCATCGAGATCGGAAATGGCGCAAATTTTTATTTCGTTTTGGCTACCACAAACTTTCCAGGTTTTTAAAACCTGGAAAGTTTAGCACTCGATAAAAATAAAATTCGGCGCTCTTTTTTTGGCCGGGTCTTATGAGATACCCTCCATCAAACCTTTCAAACCAACGCACAAACCCCACTTTTTTCACTAAAAAATCCAACACATGCAACGCTTACACAACAAAGTAGCCATCGTTACCGGCGCAGCCGGAGGCATGGGAGCCGCTATCGCTCACTTGTTTGCCGAACAGGGCGCCCTGGTTCTGGCCACCGATATACAGTTTGAAAAGCGGCGTCATGACGCCGATGGTCGAACCGCTGATACCTGCCGATCCGGCAGCCCGCGAAGCCATGATGAAAAATATGTGCCCACTGGGCCGTATCGGAGGGGCCATTGAAATTGCGTACGGGGCTTTGTATTTAGCCTCCGAAGAATCTTCTTACGTCACCGGCGCCGAACTCGTCATTGACGGCGGATTGACGGCGCGGTAAGATTTTATTTAATTTTTATGGCATTTTTGAGCGTTACTTACTAAACTTATATCGCCTTGCGTTAAATACTAAAACAAGAGCCTGGCAAGTAAAAGGACTAAGGGCAAAAAGCAATGTAAGTGCTTGATTATCAATACTGATAACTACTTTTCAAAAATCAAATGATCAGAGTTCCCGAAAATACACGACTGTTTCTGCACGATGTGGGAGAAATAAGCCGTTTTGTGGCCCGTTTTTTTCTGGAAGGGCTACGGCCGCGCTACGAGGTGTACGAATTTGTGCGCCAATGTTTCATCATTGGCTACAAATCACTTCCCCTGGCTGCCCTGACAGCCTTCATCATGGGTTTGGTGCTGACCATGCAATTGCGCCCCACCATGGTTTATTACGGCGTAGAATCGCAAATTCCGGCAATGGTAGGCATTTCTATTGTACGTGAAATAGGCCCTGTGATCACAGCGCTTATTTTTGCCGGTAAAATCGGCTCCAGCATCGGCGCTGAATTGGGTTCCATGAAAGTGACGGAACAGATAGACGCCATGGAGGTGTCGGGCACCAATCCGTTTAAATACTTAGTCGTGACGCGGACATTGGCCGCTACGCTGATGCTGCCCGTGCTCGTCATCCTCTCCGACGCCATTTCTCTGTATGGCTCTTATCTGGGGGTTAACATGTACGAAAAATTCAGTTTTTACCTGTTTTTTAA
>JAYSZC010000205.1:0-5068 GCA_043738235.1 Lewinellaceae bacterium
CCGGCGGTAACGTCTATACGGTTGGTATCGACAACGGATCTTATCCAATTGCAAAAACCATTTTGTTTGGATTGGACGTAAGTTTCTAAGTGATAAAGGTTGATGAGGTTTATAAGGTTGATGAAGGTTTATAATAGCCGCTCTGCAAAGCAATTTCTCCACTTTTGAGTGGCCATTATAAACCTCATCAACCTTATACACCTCATCAACCTCATAAACCTCATAAACCTTATAAACCTCATCAACCTCATAAACCCTGTTTTTCAAAAATATCAATTCATTCAAATATTCATTTTCGTATGAAAACGAATTTTTTAGCACATAAAAAAATATTCCTGCCGCTGCTCTTCGTCGGATTGTTTGCGCATAGTTGCCAAAAGGAATTCCTCGACCGCAAGCCGCTTGGTCAGCTCACGTTCGACACTTTTTTTAAGGATGCCGAACAAGCAGTGCAGGCCACCAATGCGGTGTACAACCAATACCGCTCTTTCGATTGCGCGGCCCTGGCCCTCATCGGCACTACGGACATTATCAGCGACGACGCCGACAAAGGGTCTGTTCCCAATGACCAGCCTGCGCTGCAGGAGATCGATGATTTTGTGGCGGGACCGACAAATACCCATTTTAGTGCGAACTGGCGCGGCCATTACCGCGCTATTGCCCGCGCCAATCTGGCCATCCAGAATATTCCCAATGTCGATATGGATGCTGCCTTGCGCGACCGCCTGGTGGGTGAATGCCGCTTCCTGCGCGCACACAGTTATTTGCTGCTGACCCAATGGTATGGCGCCTTGCCGGTGATTACCGCCCCCTTGGAAGAGGACGAATATTATGCCCAGGAGCGTCAGCCGGTAGAAGTGGTGTATGCGCAGATTGAAGCAGATTTGCTGGCTGCCATTGCGGCGTTGCCGGAAAAAAATCAATACGCTGCCAAAGACTTGGGCCGTGCCACCAAAGGCGCCGCAAAAGGATTGCTGGCCAAGTTGTACATGCTTAAAAAAGACTTTGCCGCTGCCGAGCGCTATTGCCTGGAAATTATCCAGTCCAATCAATACAGCCTGGTGCCGAAGTATGCCGATATTTTTACGCAGGCTTATGAAAACGGTTCCGAATCGCTGTTTGAAATACAGGCAGCGGCTTATCCTGGGGCAGTGGCAGGACCGGGCGCATCACCATACAATATGGTACAGGGCGTGCGTGGCGTTCCGAATCTGGGCTGGGGTTTCAATCGCCCATCCGACAATTTAGTAGCCGCGTATGAAAATACGCTGGATCCGCGCCGCAAGGCTACGATCATTAACGAAGGCGACCAATTGCCCGACGGCACGGTTGTACAGGACAATCCGAGTATTCTTTATGCGCGTTACAATAAAAAAGCCTGGGTGCCTTCGCATTCCGGTTTACAGGACAATGGTCCGGGCAATATCCGCATTTTGAGGTATGCCGACATTTTGTTACTGGCAGCCGAAGCGCTGAATGAGAATAACAAACCGGCGGAAGCGCTGGTTTACCTCAATCAGGTGCGCAAACGCGCCCGTGATTCCAGCCCCGTTCCATTGCCGGGCTTGCTTCCCAACCTGACGATCACGGATCAGACGCTTCTCCGCGAACGCATCTACCGCGAACGCCGGGTGGAATTGGCGATGGAACAACACCGCTGGTTCGATCTGCTCCGCTGGGGAAGGGCCGCATCGGTGATGCAGGCTGTTGGTAAAACGAATTTTGTGGCGGGTAAAAATGAGTTGTTGCCTGTGCCACAGACCGAAATTGACCTGACTAGCGGCAGGATGCAACAGAATTCAGGGTATTAAAAAGCAAAAGGCAAGAAGCAAAGGGCAAAAGAAATAACCACTCGGTCATAATTTGCCTTTTGTTTTTTGCCCCCTGCCTTTTATCAGTGCATGTGCCCGCCCGCTCCATGCACATGCCCGTGCTCCAGTTCGGCAAGCTCGGCATCGCGCACATTTTCTACGTGTCCGGTAAAGAAAAGATCGACGCCTGCCATCGGGTGGTTGAAATCAATCTTGACCTTGTCTAATCCCACCCAGGCGACCATGCCCTGAAAGTGGTTGCCTTCCTGGTCGGTGAGTGGCAGCATATTGCCAATTTCAAGCAGTCCGTCCGGTATTTTGCCCTCTACTTCAAACATATTCTTGGGCACTTCTACCAGTGCTGTTTCGTCATATACACCGTAAGCGCTGGCCGCTGCGATACCAAAAGCAAAGGTGTCGCCCGATTTCATACCGCTCAGGTTTTTTTCAAAGTCCGGAATCATCATGCCGACACCGTAAATAAATGCCAGCGGTTCGCCACCGGTGGTGGATTCAACCAACTGCCCGTCGGCAGTTCCTTCTGTCAGGGTATAGTGTACAGACACCACTTTGTTGGGTTCGATAACCATTTCAAAAAAAATTTTGTAAAATTCGGCGCAAGGTACTGCTAATTCAGATGCGGGCAGGTATACCTGTTCAATAAAAAAAAGAGGACGCCGGAAATGGCGCCCCCTTTTTGCTGCTGTTTATCGTTTCCGTTAAGATTCGAAAGGCGTTATAAAAGCCTGATTTTGTGTGTAGTATGGTATAGAAAAGCAATAAATATTTAATCGAGTGATTGGTTGGCCATGTTGGCGCTGTTGACCATTTGCTGGTATTCCTGAGGTGTTAGGTTATCCATACAGAAATTGATCGGATTAATTGGGTTGCCCTTGTAATGCACTTCGTAGTGCAGGTGCGGCGCAGTGGACAATCCTGTATCGCCTACTTCTCCGATTTTATGGCCTTTTTTGACTTTTTCGCCCGGACGAACAGTCATCCTGTTCATGTGGGCATAGAGGGATTCGTATCCGTAACCGTGGCTTATTTTGATGCAGTTGCCGTATCCGGAGTGCCATCCTGCTTCCACCACAACACCGTCGCCGGTTGCCTGAATGGCAGTGCCGACACGTGCCGGAAAGTCGAGACCGGCGTGGAATTTTCTTACCTTATACACCGGGTGAATACGATTGCCGAAACCGGAAAGGGTGCCGATACTTTTTTGCAGTTTGTCTTCCCGTACAGGTTTAATACTTGGCAGGGAAGCCAGCATATTTTGCTGGTTGTTGGCTAATTGCTGTAAGGTATCGAGCGATTTGCTTTGCAGCGCCAACTGGCGGCTGAGTAAGTCTACTTTTTCGAGGGTAGTGCCGACGGCATCTGCGCCGTATGTGAAAGCGGCGAGTTCGGGGTGCGATTCGTGACCGCCGACGCCAGCCATCCAGATATCTTTGTCGATCGGATCCATGCCGAAAACGGCGCGGTGTACATTGGCGTCCCGTTGCTGGATATTCGTGAGGACTTTACCCATCATTTCCACCTGGCCATTGAGCTGGCTGTATTTATCTTCCATTTGTTCTATCTCCCGCACCAATTCTTTCTCACGGGGAGAAGGGAGAAGGGAATACAACAATGCTAATAAGGCGAATGAAGTAACAAGAACAACGGAGAAAAAACCGAAGGCTTGCCAAATGCGGGTTTTAAAGGGAATTACAACTTTCTCGTAGGTGAGTGTATGAATGTTGTAAACAAACTTTTCTTTCCTGCCCATACTTTTAGTCTTTACCAAGCGAATCATGTATTTGCAATACCTCAAAATTGCAACATCTTGCCGGCGGGCCACTTCTGAAGATTAAAAAGATTGTTTTCGTCAGAAAAGTAACCCGTTTGTGCGCGCCAAGTGATTCCCTCAGTTTGTTAGAGTCTTATTTGGCTCTGAATTAGAGAAGAGAGGCGCACAAAAGTAGCAAAGCATCTTTGGTAAACAAAACTTTTTGCACAAAAATCGACATTTCGAGGTCAATTGAACAAAAAAAGTGTCATATACCGCAATTGTATGGTCAGTTAAAACACAAAAACGTATAAAAATTTGCTATTAACTGTTCTACTCAGAATCCGAAAATTCTGGAAGAGCGAAGGCGAAGTAACGTTACCGGATTGACAAAATGCTGCATTTGTCCATTTTTAACATAAATTAATTGCGACTAATCCTGGTCGGCCAGGTCGAGGATCATGATTTTTTGCCATATTTTCCCGGATAGTCCCTGCGCCAGTTGTTCGAGGTCATTGACGGCGTTCAGCACCACCGGATCATCTATGTTTTGGGCAAACAGGGCCGCTATTTTGGCATTCAACGCCAGCATTTCGGAGGAATAATCGAGGTAACGTGCCAGTTCGTGCCGCGTTAGGGTGCGTTGCGGGGAGGTTGCTGTTTCAGATAGTTTCCCCAGTACGTGGGCGGGGTCTTTGGTCAGTTGGTGCATATCTACAACGTGTGCAATACTGCGCAGGCGGTGCAGCGCGCGCAAGGCCGAGCTGCGTTTCAGGCGGGTTTCCACACCGATCAGAAAGTACAGCGCCAATCCGAGAAAGATCAATTCGTTGATGGCTGACTCTGTAGATTGCAACAGATCGTGTATACCTTCCGCATTGAAAGTGAAATGCTCGATCAACTGACCGAATGCCCACATCACTAATCCCAGCAATAAAAAAGCGGCGGCAAAAGCAATGATCCGCACGGGCCAGATAGGCGGGCCAAGCTGTTGAGCAAGTCCCTGTAATTCCTCCGCCAGGACACGGAATTCGATACAAACCTTCAATAACCCGGATTCAGGGAAACGCTCACGGATGCGAATTTCCAGCCGTTGAATGGTTGCCAGAATCATTTCCGAGCGCAGGTCGGTAAACCTGCTTTGCTGTTGCTTTTTCTCCTGCAAAGGAATAAACCACTTGAATAAAGACATACGCGCGATAGAAATATGAGCGAAGCGGCAAATATGCGGAAAATTTATCCGGATTTTTGACCTTTGCCCTGCCTGTAAATGCCCGACCGATGCAAAGAGAGATCAATTCAAAAATAGAAGCATACTTAGCGACCCATGTCAGCAAGCAGTCCCTGAACAAGGGACTATCCATGTACAGGTACGGACATGCCAAACTAAAAAAAATAGACCGTTCGAACAATGGCATCGCCACATTCAAAGTAAAAAGCGGTAGCGGGTTTGGAGATTATTCCGTAAGTATCTTGGGTTTTCAAA
>JAYSZC010000206.1:0-5064 GCA_043738235.1 Lewinellaceae bacterium
TTTATCGAGTGCTAAACTTTCCAGGTTTTAAAAACCTGGAAAGTTTCTGGTAGCGAAAACGAAATAAAAATTTGTATTATTACCAATATTACCCCTTATGAGACACTCTCAAGTGATTCTGCAGCGGGCAAATGTAGACACATTCTCACATTTTCATCACCCACTTCCACAGCGGACGGGTCAGGAAGTTATATCCCTGAAAACTGTTCACAAATTCCCGGACAGTACCCAGGCACTCCTGTGCAAAGCGGTTCCGGTAATGCGGGAAAGCCTGTCGAAACACTTTTTCAGGATGCTGCAAACCAACATCGCGGTATATTTCAGCGCGGACATAAGTGCCCAGGAAAAAGCGGATGTTGAATAAAACCAACACACTGTACCAACTGCGCCGCAGGAAACCTGCCCGTTCGGTATACCGTTTCAGCAATGCTTTGGTGAAAATGATATGCCGCGCTTCTTCGATGTTGTGCAACTGGGAAATCTTTTGCAAAACCGGGAAAATACCCGCTTCCTGGCGCAGGTGTTCGCCGTAGCGGTCTGCCAGCATTTCAACGGTCAGGCAGGAAATAAAGGCAAAATCGGCGGGGAAAATGCGCACGGCGAATCCGCCGAACCAGCGTTGAAAACCACTTACCGGAACCGGCTGTCTACCCAATTTTACAATAGTGGCGGCAAACATTTCCTGGTGGCGGCTCTCTTCGATGATTTCACACAACAGAAACCGGCGTTCCAGGTCGTCGGGCATCAGATCCTGGATATAGCGGGTCATAAACACGGAAAAAAGCCCTTCCGACCAGCAGTAGGCATAAATGGCCTGGGTCACTTCCCGGCGCGCCAGTTCGCGTTTTTGCGCGGCACTCAGCGTTTCATAAATCGGCAGCCCCACCAGCGATACCAGTTTTTCAGACAAAAAAACATGATGCTCCTGTTCGGGTTCCTCCCAGGGAATGAAGGTCTCCGGCAGGAGCGGCTTTTCCTTGCTGATGCGGATCAGGCGCTCGATTTGGCTGGTATCTTCAGCAGAGTAGATCATGTTGTTAGGTTGATGAAGGTTTATAAGGGTTTATAAAGGTTGATATACAGCCACTCAAAAGTAGGAGCCTTCTTGAATGGCTGTATATCAACCTTTATAAATCCTTATAAACCCTCATCAACCAATTAGTCATTCAACTTCAGCACTTTCAAAAACGCCTCCTGGGGCACTTCGACATTGCCGAATTGTTTCATTTTCTTTTTGCCTTCTTTTTGTTTTTCCAGCAGTTTGCGTTTCCGCGAAATATCACCGCCGTAACACTTGGCCGTCACGTCTTTACGCAGCGCAGCGATGGTTTCGCGGGCAATTACTTTTTGCCCGATAGCGCCCTGAATGGCAATCTGGAATTGCTGGCGCGGCAACAGTTCTTTCAGTTTTTCACACATCCGGCGGCCCATGTACTCGGCTTTGGAGCGGTGTACCAGTGCGCTGAGCGCATCCACCTGTTCCCCGTTTAGTTTAATGTCGAGGCGTACCAGGTCGGTTACGCGGTAGTCGATCACATGGTAATCGAAGGATGCGTAGCCGCGGGTGAGCGATTTCAACTGGTCGTAAAAATCGAACACAATTTCCGCCAGCGGCATGTGGAACACCATTTCCAAACGCGTCGGCGTCAGGTAATGTTGTTTTTGCAGGATACCGCGTTTGTCCATGCACAGTTTCATAATGCCGCCGATATATTCCGGTTTCGTGATAACCTGAGCGAGAATGTACGGCTCTTCCGCGTTCTGGAGGTGGTTGGGGTCGGGGAGTTCGCTGGGCTGGCGCACCGAAAAACGGTCTCCTTTCATATTGGTGGCGAAGTACGTTACGTTCGGCACCGTGGTGATGATGTCCTGGTCGAATTCGCGTTGCAGGCGTTCCTGTACAATTTCCATGTGCAGCATACCCAAAAAACCGCAGCGGAAACCGAAGCCCAGCGCCATCGAACTTTCCGGTTCGAATACCAGCGATGCGTCGTTGAGCTGGAGTTTTTCCAGCGAATCGCGCAGGTCTTCAAAATCTTCGTTATCCAGCGGATATACGCCGGCGAATACCATCGGTTTTACCTCTTCAAAACCTTTCACCGGTTCCAGGCAGGGGCGGGCCACGTGCGTGATCGTGTCGCCCACTTTGATTTCGCGGCTGACTTTGATCCCCGTGATTACATAACCGACGTCGCCGGTGCCGATCTCCGCAGATTCAAACTGGCCGAGTCGCAGCACGCCGACTTCTTCGGCCACCACTTCTTTTCCGGTATTGTAAAATTTTAGTTTGTCGCCTTTGCGCATCTTCCCGTTCATCACCCGCACGTAGGCTACCACGCCCCGGTAGGAGTTGAACATGGAGTCGAAAATCATGGTTTGCAGGGGCGCATCGGGATCGCCTTTGGGGGCAGGGATACGATCCACAGCAGCAGCGAGTATTTCGGGGATACCAATACCCGTACGTCCGGAAGCGGAAATAATTTCTTCCCGTTTGCAGCCGATCAGGTCGATGATCTGATCCTGCACTTCCTCTATCATGGCACTTTCCATATCCACTTTATTCACAATCGGGATAATTTCCAGGTTGTGATCGACGGCTAAATAGAGGTTGCTAATCGTCTGTGCCTGAATACCTTGTGAAGCATCTACCAACAACAAGGCGCCTTCGCAGGCAGCAATGGAGCGGCTGACTTCGTACGAGAAGTCCACGTGTCCCGGCGTATCGATGAGGTTGAAAATATATTCCTCTCCGTTGGCAGGGTGTATATAGTGCATCTGAATGGCGTGGCTTTTAATGGTAATACCCCGTTCGCGTTCGAGGTCCATATTGTCCAGTGCCTGGTCTTGCATGTCCCGTTTGCTGATGGTGTGGGTGTATTCCAGCAATCGGTCGGCAAGTGTACTTTTTCCGTGGTCGATGTGCGCAATAATGCAGAAATTGCGGATGTTTTTCATATATCTGTGTCAATGGCGGTAGCCGGCCTTTCTTTAAGCGGCGCAAAGGTACGTCAAATTGCTTGTTTTGACAGAATATCGTTTGGGATTCGCATTTGGGGACGCGGATTGCAACGCTGATTGCGCAGATGGAGCTGATTTGCGCGGATTCGAGTATGCAAAATCCGCGTAAATCCGCTCCATCTGCGCAATCCGCGTTGCAATTATCTAAACATCTTTATCATCCTTTTCGACAATGTATCCACGAGCGTATTCGGAATATCGTGTCCCATGCCGTCTAACCACAAACTGTCGGCATGGGGGATGATGGCCGCACATTTTTTCCCGTGTTCTATGGGAATAAACGGATCGGATTTCCCATGAATAATAAGCGTCGGAAGAGACAACAATCGCAGTTGTTCATACCGGGAACCGGAAAGCCTGACTGCTGCCTGGTGTTGTTCCGAAACGTGTATGTTATAACCTCTGCGTTTTCTGATATTGTATAAAACCTGCTCCGAAATGACTTTTACGTCCAATGGATACCGCGCATCTCCCATCAAAACAACTCTGCTGGCCAGATGTAATTTGAGCATGTTTTGTTCGCCGCCGATGATGCCGTATTTCAGGGCAACTTTGATCAGATCGAATGCAACGGCAGATGAAATGGCAGGCAAATCCGGATCTTCAATATAGCCTGAAGATGCTATGGATGTCAGGGAGGCCGCACGCTCCGGGTGTCGGATGACCAATTCCTGCGCTATCATGCCGCCCATGGAAACGCCTACGATGTTCGCTTTTTGAATACCCAGCGTGTCTAAAACTGTGACGGCATCCGAGGCCATATCCGTCAGGGAATAGGGTTTCGAGGCATCCCAGTCCTCCACCCAATCTGACATGCCAACGCCCCTGTGGTCGTACCGGATCACCTGATAACCCGAATCAACAAAGGCATCGACAAACTTTTGAGGCCAGCCCAATGCGTCGTTCGAGATACCCATGATCAGCAGGATGGCGCCTTTGGAAGGGCCTTTCGGATCAATACTTTCATACCAGATATGGAGGCCCTGGGAATTGGCAAAACCTGTTTTGCCCCGAATGATTTCCGGAAGCGGGTCTTTGATGACGCGGTTTATGATTTCGGTCGACTCGCCGGACAGTGCGGGGCCGGAGCAAGCAATATAAATGGTAAGGCCGACCAATAAAAGCAGGATCGCAACTGCTGCGATTTTCAGTATTTTTTTGAATAATTTCATTGTTGTGGAAATTAAAACTTGACTGTTGAGGATAACGAGCCGTGAAGAGCTGTCATTTGCAAGACGCGAGCGGGGAAGTACTGCCGAACCCTGTTCGGCAGCCTCGCCGAACGGGGTTCGGCGCTACAAAACCACACGATAGAAAACCGGAAAGAAGATATCCGGTTAAATCATAAAAACGTCTTCATCCAGGGCGGATGGAATTGTTTTTAACTGCGTAAAACAGGCTGTTTTAACAAAGGAAAAGGTTTCTCTTTTTATAGTAAATAATCTGACTTTAATACGTCTGTCTAAGTCTGAATGGGCTATTTTTTTATCCCGGATAAACACATTCCTGGGTTTGTATGCTGCGAAATATACAAACGCCTTTTTATAGGGAACAACCTTTTGAACGGCTTCGCTTTTTTGCTCCGATAGTTCCTCCTGCTCCATGCGCTCCGGACTGCATTTGGAGTTGCCGGTATAGCCAGAAAAAGCCAGGGAACTCAGCAATAGGGCGATTGCCGGCAGGTATTTCGGCAATACGCTTTTCAGATGGAGGAATCTATTTTGCATATTATCAGAGCAATATTCAGGCTGCCTGCATTTGAATCACTTCCAGTTCAACCCCGTTTTTTACGGAATTTTCTGCTTTCTGTAGCACAATACGGGTCATTGCCGGGTCGAGAAAGTAACTGGAACAGTTATTACAAACCCGGGCGGGAACATTTTTTAACAGCACAATGGACGCGCCTTTCTCAAGGGTTACGGTAACGTTTCCTTCTTTCAGTTCGCCAACTTTGCAAATAGAACAGGTATGCATGGTGTGATAGTGATTTAAAATCCTACAAATTTACCACTTATATCGTTGGGTGCACTATTTTTCCCCAACATG
>JAYSZC010000207.1:0-2061 GCA_043738235.1 Lewinellaceae bacterium
TTCATGTTTTCGGCTGCCTCCACGCCGGCCAACACAGCGGCTGCCAGCGCTGCCCTACGCATCATGCAAGAGGAAACGTGGCGTTTTGAACAACTGCACCACAACAGCGGGTTGCTGATCAAAGGTCTCCAGGAATCAGGTTTTGAAACCGGACCGGTGGAAAGTCCCATCATACCGCTGATCTGCGGTTCCAATGAAAATGCTTTCAGCATGTCGAAGCGCCTTTTTGACGAAGGCATTATGGCTACAGCCGTTATTTACCCGGCCGTACCCGCGGGCAGGGCACGCCTGCGTCTTTGCTGCACAGCTTCGCATACGCCCGGCATCATTCAGCATTTTCTGGACACCTTACAACGGATTGCATAGTATTTACTCCTTATGATGCGCATTGAAACCTTCGCCAGTATTCATGATATTGAACCACAGCTTTGGGACAGCATTGTAATTCCCGGCGAAATATTTCACCACTGGCAGTTTTTGCAGATTACGGAAGATGCCAAAGTGGAAGACGCTTTATTCTGGTACATTCTGGTATACGACGGGGAAAAACTGGTAGCCAATACGGTACTCTCCGCTTTCAGCTTTTCGCTCAGCCTCTTCATGAGCGACGTACCGTTGGTCAGCCAATTGAACAAGCGCTTTCCACGGCTCTTCAACATCAGGATGTTATTTTGCGGATTACCGGCTTCCTTTGGGCAACTGAACCTGGCCATTACCGATGAAAAATATTCGGAAGAAATATGCAGCCTGATTGCACGGGAAATGAATAGGTTGGCCAAAAAACTAAGCATCCCTTTTCTATGTGTGAAAGAATTGCGGCCGAAGGAAATACAACGGTTTGCAGGTTTTGAAAAAGAAGGCTTTTTTTTGGCCAACAGCATTCCATATATGCAACTGCACCTGCGCTGGGAAAATTTTGCCGAATACCTGCAAAGCCTGCGTCATGCCTACCGCCGCCGGATATTGCTTTCCTTAAAAAAAATCGGTGTTTCATTACCAACAATCATTTCCCGGGAGGCATACGATGCCAGCGATGGCAAACCAACGCTGGTCCTTACTACACCCGACGAAACCCTTGCAGCATCATTTTACCATGATTATCTGAAAGTAATGGAACGTACCCCCACCAAACTCGAAACCCTAAATCTTGCTTTTTTCAAAACGCTGTTTGCCCAAAACAAAAGTTACCGGCTGCTTCAACTGGTGCACCAAAACAAAATAGTAAGCTCGGCATTGCTTCGTATGAACCGTGGTACGCTGACCTTTATGCTTGTAGCCCGGGAGCATGCCAAAGATCCACTGGACTCATATGCCAACCTGGTGTATGGAATTATGGAACTTGCCTTTCGGCACGGTTGCAACAAGATTGGCATGGGTCAAACGGCCTACCACCTTAAGCAACGCATAGGATGCGTGCCGGAACAGGAGTATATCTGGTTTGCTTCGCGCCGGCCCATTACCAATTGGATACTGAAGCGCTTCAGGAACGTGGTATTTCCCCAAACCCCCTTGGAGACCATGCATGTATTTCGGGAACAGGATTCCATGGTCAGCAGTGATGTCAACTACCATCATTCAGTTACGATTTAACCATGAATCTAAAATCTTACAACGGCAAAATTGCCGTCATTACCGGTGGTTCTTCGGGCATTGGACTTGCACTTGCGAAGCTGTTGCGCAGCCAGGGCGCCATACTGGTTCTTATTGCAAGAGACAAGCACAAGCTTGATGACGCCAGCCTTTTGTTGCAGACCATACCGGGCAACGGGGCCCCTGTGGACATTTTTGTGACCGATGTTTCAAATGCAAAACAGATAACCGATACTATGGCCGCAATTGGCAGACAATATGGGAAAATTGATCTGCTGGTGAACAGTGCGGGCATGGCTGGCTGCGGCAGGTTTACGGAGCAAAATCCCCGGGAAATGGAACAGTGCATGCACACTAATTATCTCGGTGCGGTATATGCTTCCCAGGCGGCCTGGCCCCTTCTAAAAGCTGCAGGCGGCCAACTCAGTTTTGTATCCAGCGTGGCAGGATACCTCGGACTTTATGGCTACA
>JAYSZC010000208.1:0-13991 GCA_043738235.1 Lewinellaceae bacterium
CCTCAGCCGTCCGGTTAATTCCCCATGTTTTTCTGTAAAATGAGCGATTTGCGTTTCCTCATTGGCCAGCATGGCATCCAGGTCGGCGAAATTCGCATCAATACGCGTTTTGATTGTGCGTATGTAACCGCGCAATTTATTTTCCAGGGCTTCTTCCATCCGGTTACGGCCCTGCGCAATTTCGTCGTGGTAGCCCTGCACGATTTTTCGCCTTTGCATACCCGCAGTGATTCCCGCAAAAAGCATCCCGATTCCTGCCAGAACGCCGCCGGTAATATCGAGCACGGCGACTTGGGTGACGGCTGCCATGATGATTCCGATGATGGCGACGCCGCTGCCGGCAGCTATATTGGGTGAAACAGTGGCGTTTTCAGGGAAAAGGCGCGTATCGGTGAAATTTTCCGAACGCGACATAAAGCGGGCAAAAGCCTCTTGCAATTCTTTCAGCACGGAAGATCTTTTTTCCGAAATATCTTCAAAAATATAGGAATCGTTTTTGACGGAAGTGCTGCCGTTGCGAATTTTCAGGTCGATCATTTTGGCCATTTGCTGCACGGAATCAGCCAGGTCAACCACCCCGTCATTGAGTTTGGTGCGCAATTCCGCATTCAGGTTGAGTTCCAGTTTTTTGGCTAATTCATTGAGCCAGTCTGTAATAGAGGCCTGTTTGCTGAAAATGCCCATAAATGAACGTTTCAGCATGGAAGGGAACGACAAGCCGTTTGCCAGTTCCACACCGACGGCCTTGGTAATACGGTCGTATCCGTGAAGCAGGTTTTCAATCAACTGGCCAACCTGGTGATTGGATTTGTTTTCCTGGTTGTCGAGCGTCTGGTGTATGTCAATCCGGAATGCAGTATCGGCCTTGAACTGTTCCGCCCGGGTGTCCAGGCTCTGTTCTACGCGATCCAGAATATTGAGCGAGGTTTCGATATTGTTTTGGAGTTTCATCACCGCTCCGCGCCCGCCTGTAACGTGGGTGCGGATGTAATCGCGCACCAAAGAAAAATTGCTCTGATCGTAGCGGCCTTCCAGTTCCGCTTTGGCGCTGACGGCAAATATCACTGGTTCGGCAAGCCCCTTTTTCAGCGCATAGTCGTACAGGCCTCGTTCATTCACGGCCAGGTCTTCGGACGACAGCAGGTCTTTTTGCTGTAAAACAAAAATGATTTTTTTGTGCCAGTCCTTGTGAATAAAGTCGAAAAAGTCCCAGGCCGATTGTCGGTAAGGATTTTTGGCTTCAAATACAAAGATCACCAGGTCGCTGGCGGGAATAAAGTGCTCGGTAATTTCCTGGTGGCGTTCCACAATGGAATTTGTTCCGGGCGTATCCACCACTGCTATATCGCGCAGAATGTCGATCGGCAGAAAAATCTTTTTCAGGTAAGGATTAACCGTGACCGTTTCCTCTTTTTCCCCGTACAGGATTTGTTGAATGGTATCGGTCATGGGTTGCGGGGCGACGGCGCAAATTTCCCTGTCAGATTCCAGTAGGGCGTTCACAAAGCTGCTTTTGCCGGCTTTTACTTCGCCGACAATCACAAACATGTACGGTTCTGTCATGCGGTTGCGCAGTTCGCCGACCATTACAGCCAATTCTTTGTGGCCTATTTCCTGGCTGAGGTGTTGCAGGTCTTTTACAATGTCTTCTACCTGTGCGCGGAGCGCCAGCGTTCGTTGGTTGATAATCATGCAACAAACGTACAATGCAATTTTTAAAAGTATAGCCTGATCCGGGTGTTTTTCGTTCATTGACTGATTGAATGTTATGGCCCGCTTCTTCCAAATGCCGTTTCGCTAACCAAAAACGAAACCGTGATTTCGCTGCATTTACCGGACAAACCATCCTATTTTTGCGCCCCTTAATGCAACTGTTTACCAACAATTTGAAACTATGGCTGTTATCTGGAAACAAAAGTCGACCATGGAAGGGCTGAATGCCTTGAATCACAACACGCTGGGAAGCGCTTTGGACATTCAATTCACGGAAATCGGCGATGATTACGTAGTGGCTACCATGCCGGTGGGCATTAAAACAGTTCAGCCATTTCGCATCCTGCATGGCGGCGCCAGTGTGGCACTGGCAGAAACCCTCGGTAGTGTGGCCAGCACTTTGTGTATCGAAGATTTGGGCGCTTTTACCGCTGTCGGGTTGGAAATCAATGCGAATCATTTAAAAAGCGTGCGGGAAGGCGCTACCGTCACTGGCACTTGCCGCCCGGTGCGGGTAGGCCGCCAGGTGCATGTATGGCAGATCGAAATTCGCGACGAAAAAGGCGATTTGGTTTGCCTTAGCCGGCTTACGGTAGCCATTGTTGCGGCTCGGAAGGCTTGAAAGAATTGGTATTGTTGATTGTGCCTCTCGTTAAAATAGGTGTGCGAAATGAGCTCATACTAAATCTTCTGTAGCTCATTGATTTACATTGATTTTTGCCCTTTGCCATTTTGCCCTTTTAATTACTTTTCTTCACCAGTACCTTTTCATGAAAAAACTACTGCTTAGTGCATTTCTGCCGATGTTGATCTTATCAGCATCTACACTTTTTGCTCAAAATTATAACCTGCAATTGCGTTCCACGCTGGACTTTCCGGGACAAACCCTGGCAAATGTGAGCGGCTTTAGCCAGAATGGTCGCGAATATGCGCTGGTGGGCGCTTCCCTGGGACTGGCGATTGTTGAAGTCACCAATCCAAATGCTCCGGTACTGATCGTACAGATTCCCGGCCCGAATAACCTCTGGAAAGAAATCAAAACTTATGGGCACTATGCCTATATCACCTCTGAAGGAGGCCAGGGTTTGCAGATTGTAGACCTGAGCGGATTGCCCGGCGCCAATCTGAACAGCTATTTTTATACAGGTGATGGTGTGATTGCGGGTCAATTGGATAAAATCCATTCCCTTCATATCGATACCACACGAGGCTTTTTGTACGCTTATGGCGGAAGCTTGTTCAATGGCGGGGCCAAAATTTTAGACCTGAACACCGATCCGTATAATCCCGTCTACGTCGGCAAATTCGACCAGCTCAATTACATCCATGATGGATATGTCGACAACGACACCCTGTATGCCTGCCACATCAACGACGGATACCTTTCTATTGTGAATATGCAGGATAAAAACAACCCCGAATTATTGGGGACGGTCGAAACACCGGCTCGCTTTACCCACAATTCCTGGCTGCTGAGCGACCGCAAGCATATCCTGACAACAGACGAAAAGTTTCCCTCTTTTGTGGCTGCTTATGATATCGCCGACCCTTCTAACATACGCGAACTAGACCGGATTGCCACCACGGTGGACGGCAACAGCTCCATCGGGCACAATACCCATGTGCTGAATGACTGGGCGGTTACGTCCTGGTACACGGATGGCGTGACGATCATCGACGCGCACCGGCCCGAGAATCTGATACAGGTGGGGCGTTACGATACGTATGCCGGCACGGGAGTATTCGACGGTTGCTGGGGGGCTTATCCTTATTTTCCTTCCGGGACGATCATTGCCAGTAATATTCCCAATATAGGTGACAATGTAACCGGTAAATTATTTGTGCTGACGCCGACATACGTCAGGGCCTGTTACTTAGAGGGAACTGTGACCAGTACCTGTACCGGACAGGCCCTGATAAACGCTACCGTGACCATTAACAGCAACGATCCTTTAGCCTTTACACAAACAAAAAATGACGGGTCGTTTAAAACGGGTCAACCCACTCCCGGAAACTTTACAGTGACGGTCAGCAAGGCTGGTTTTATTTCACAGACCACAACGCTGGAACTGACGCCGGGCGAAATAACGCCCCTGCATGTAAATCTCGAACCGATCTCCGCATTTTCCATTGTGGGAACGGTACTCGATGCACAATCCGGTCAGCCCTTGGCAAATGTGCCCGTGCAAATCAGTTCGCCACTTGAAACCTTCAATCGGCAGACAAATGCAGCAGGGCAGTTCAATCTGACATGCGCTCCGGGCGCCACCTACCAGGTATCCGCCAATGCATGGGGTTATTTGCCCGCCAATTTTGTACTTGAAAACGGCGGCGGCGCTATTATTTCCCTTCAACGCGGTTATTTTGATGATTTCGGGTTCAACCTGAATTGGTCTAAATCCGGAAATGCCTCCACAGGCGACTGGGTGCGTGGCAATCCGGTTGGGACATTCCTGGGCAATATGCAAATCAACCCTGAAAACGATGTGGATTCGGATGGCAATGAGCTGTGTTATATTACCGGAAACGGCGGCGGCGACGCCGGTGACGACGATGTAGACGGCGGCGATGTGGTATTGAGTTCTCCACTGATGCTCCTTTCCGATTACCAGGAGGCCGTGTTGTCATTTTGGTACTGGTTTGTCAATTCGGGCGGAAACAGCGCGCCCAACGACCGTTTTGAAGTAGTGGCCACGAATGGCCTGCAGACGGTTACGATATTTGCAGACAGTACCTCACAGGCCGCATGGCAGTTGAAGGAAAATGTGTTTCTGAGCGACTATATCACCCTGACGGATAGCGTCCGCATTCATTTTATCACTGGCGATACGAGTCCGGGACATTTGGTGGAAGCCGGCGTGGATGTGTTCCATGTCGTGCCAGCGGGATTTGTTTCAACGAAAGACAAGCCTGACCCGGCAGCCAGTTTACTGGTTCTGCCCAATCCTTCCGCTGCTGACTTTACAATTCGATACGAGTGGCCGCTTGCCGGCGACCTGGTGTTGGAGGTGCGCAATACGCTGGGACAACTTGTTTTTACCCAACAACTGAACGGCAATACCGGATCCGTAACCTGCGGCGAAGCCTGGCCCAATGGTATTTACCTGGCTTCCATGCGCCATAATAGTGGCAGAAGTGTCCCGGTTAAAATGTTGAAACAATAAAACTTTGTTGCAGTAGTTTTGCGCGGCCGGTTTTAAACCTGCTGCCTTACAATTAAGTAAAAGGGCAAATTTGCAAAGGGCAAAAAGCAATGTAAATCAATAAGTTACAGAAGATTTAGTATTAGCTAGATTTGCACACCTACTTATGCTTAAAAAAATCTATCAATTCCTTCATCCGCGTTACCAGAGCCTTTTTCTGGAATATAAAGTTGAGATGAAACCCCGCCATGGCCACGGCTTGCCGCCGCATGTCCGGCTGTATGATATTATCAATGCCCATCGCGCGGAATATACCGGCTGGCTGGAAAAAATCAGGCAATACAAACCGCAACTCCATTCCATTCGGAAGGCTGATGCGGTGCAGGATGCGAGCCAACCGGGCTGGAACAACGGCTTTTTGCCGGGACTGGACATCATGGCTTTGTATACGGTTCTGGCCGAACTCAAACCCCGGCGGTACATTGAAATCGGCTCCGGCAATTCCACCAAGGTTGCTCATAAAGCAAAAACCGATCTTGGTCTGAACACCGAAATCATTTCGATAGACCCGTATCCCCGCGCGGAAATTGACCACTTGGCCGACCGGATCATCCGCACACCGTTTGAGCAACTGGACAATACTTTTTTGCGGGATTTGGATGAAAACGATGTGCTTTTTGTGGATAATTCGCACCGGGTGCTTCCCAATTCAGACGCAACCGTTTTTTTCCTGGAAGTCCTGCCGGAGTTGAAAAAAGGCGTAGTGGTTCATATCCATGATATTTACATTCCATACGATTATCCGCAGTTCATGTGCGACCGTTTTTATTCGGAACAATATGCGCTGGCGGCGTTTTTATTAGCCAATCCAAAGCATTATATTCCGATGTTGCCCAATTATTTTATCTCTGAAGACGTTGAATTGCGTAATCTAATAACCGATATGTGGGAACACCCTCATCTGGAAGGTGTGGAACGCCACGGCGGCTCCTTCTGGCTGAAGATCGGCTCCTGACACCAATGGCGTCTTTTCGGATATTGTGGAAAAAGTGGTTACTTTGCTCACCCCATTGCAACGATTTGAAGGACAGGCAACATGAACAGGGCGACACCAGATATAAAATTAAATACTGCAAACGCTGACTCCACACTCCTGCGGCGTTTGAGCGATAACCTGGCGCGTTGGGTATTCACAGACTTTGAACAGGCCAAAGCGGCGTTGAGCGAACTTTCCGGCCTGATTACACCGCGTAGTCCTTTCGATATCCGCCTTTCCTACCACCAGAGTGCAGCATTTTTAGAAAACCAATGGCATCGGTACGAGCAATCCCTGCTACATGCCCGCCACGCCATCGGTATCCTGGAAAGCCTGGCCGATTCCTGGGCTTTGGCGGAAATATGGGCCGATATGGCGGCTACTTTCCTCAACCAGCGGGATTGGTCCGCCGCTGAAGATGCGCTCGACCGCGCCCGGCGTTACCTGGGCGATAGCGAGCAGCCCCGTTTGCGCGCTTTTATTGCCTGCCGCGAAGGATTTTTACACCTGCATTTGAGCAATAACAGGCAGGCGCTGAATGCGCTCATGGAAGCCGAAAAGGGTTTGATGGACATCGGCCCCAAAGCAGGCCTGAAAGATTATTATATTAAAACACTGATACTGAGTGGTTTAGGAGATTTATACGAACGGCTCGACGAAAAAGGGAAAAGTCTGGAAGCCTATCGCAGCGTGTTGCCGATTGTTGAAAAATACCAGCTCCGCCCACGTTTGGCCTGGCATTACCTGAATGCAGGCCGCGCCGCCTTGGCCCGCAACGAAGCGGAACAGGCACAGTTGTTTTTTGAAACGGTGTTGCGCGTTGTTGGAGTGGGAGACCTGGAAGCAAAAACACATGCGCTGAGCAATTTGGGCATTTTGGCCATGCTGGACGGGCAATTTGTGCGAGCGCTTAACTTATTCGGTCAGGCTGCTGCGCAATATGATCCGCCTGCCAAACCTGTGGATTTTACCAATCTTTCCAAAATTGAAAATTGGCGCGCGGGCATTTTCCTGCAACTGGAAGATGTCAAACAGGCCGAAATGCACTTGAAAAAATCTTGGGAAATCGGTCAGCGCGGGCACGATTTGTACCATCTCAGTCAGGTATGTCAAAACCTCGCCGAACACTATTCCGGAAAGAAAAATTTTGAAGACGCATACCTCTGGCAACAACACGCCACGGATCTCAACAAGCAGCATTTCGACCAGTTGCGCGACCATGAACGGCAGGAAATAGAAGCGCGGCACCAGTTGGAGCGCAGCCGACAGGAAGCGCAAATGGCGCGTTTGCGGGTTGCGGGCTTGCAATTGCGCGCGTTGCGGGCACAAATGAACCCGCATTTTATGTTCAATGTGCTCAATGCCATACAAGGCTTAGTCACTTCGGGGCGCAACAGCGATGCCGAATCATATCTGGCCAAGTTTGCCAAAATGATGCGCCATACGCTGGAATATTCCGAGCTGGAAGAAGTGACACTGGAGCAGGAAATCGAGTTCCTGGATCGTTACTTAGACATCAACCGGAAGCTGCGTTTCCGCGACCGCCTCGATTTTAAAATAATCGTGCCGCGGCTCAGCGATTTCGACGACCTAATGATCCCGACCATGATTGTGCAACCTTTTGTCGAAAATGCCATCGAACACGGGCTTCGGCCCAGGCAAGAAGGCAAGCTGCTGATCGAATTTCAATTGCTGGAAGAAGAAAATCTGATTCGCTGTATCATTGAGGACGATGGCGTCGGTATCAATAAAGGGCGTGAAAAGCAGATCAATCAACCCGGTTTTCAGAAACACCGCTCGCGCGGCATGGACATTACACAGGAAAGGCTGCTGCTTTTGCATCAGATTCAAAAAAGTAAACGCGACACTTTCATCGAGATAACGGATATTGGCGAAACCACCGGCGGACAGCGCAGCGGAACCAGGGTGGAAGTTTTGCTGCCGATAATGAACGAGGAATAAATTGTGTGAGTTGTGAGTAGTGAGTTGTGAGAGGCATTCCGTTAGAAGAAAGAACTCAACATTCTTCTAACGGAATGCCTCTCACAATTCACCACTCACAATTCACAACTCACTACTCACCACTCACGACTTGAATTTACCATTTTTCATCGCCAGGCGGATTGCGTTTTCAGCAGGAAACAGTTTTTCCAAAGTGATCCTGCGGATCGCCATTGCGGCCGTAGCGCTCAGCGTGGCGGTTATGATCGCTTCCACGGCGCTGATTGCAGGGTTTAAAACCGAGATCAGCCGGAAAATATTTGAGTTTTGGGGACATATTCATATTTCCGATACGGGCTATGCGCTTTCCTATGAGCCGCAGCCTATTCCGAAAGAACAGGACTTTTATTCTTCGTTAGATACGCTTCGGCACATTGGTTACACGGAAACAGAAACCTTTGCGGGATTTGAAACCGGACGTGAAGTAGAAAAACAATCGCGGGGCGGCATCCGCCATATCCAGGTTTTTGCCCATAAACCCGGCATTATCCGCACCAAAACGGCGCTTGAAGGCATTTTGCTGAAAGGCGTGAGCAAGGACTTTGACTGGGGAAATCTGACGCCTTATCTCGTTGCGGGGCGGGTGATAACGATGCAGGATTCTGCGCCTTCCCGCGATATCATTATCAGCCTGCAAACCGCCGATCGCCTGCAGGTAGGCGTGGGCGATAAATTTATTGTGCATTTTGTAAAGGAACGCGAACAGCTCCGCCGCCTTTTTCAAATCTGCGGCATTTATAAAACGGGACTGGAAGAATATGACCGCAAATTTGCCCTCTGCGATATCCGGCAGACGCAGAATTTATTGGGCTGGAACGACAATGAAGTGGCCGGTTTTGAGATTTGGTTGGACAACCTGCGCGACCTCGACTTGTACAATGACTATATTTATAATGAAGTGCTGCCGCCCGAATTGTTGAGCGTCAGCATTCGCGATAAGTTTCCCGCTATTTTTGAGTGGCTCCAACTACAGGATTACAACGAAATTGTCATACTGGGACTGATGTTGGCAGTGGCCATTATCAATATGATTACAGCCCTGATGGTTTTGTTGCTCGAACACACTTCCCTGATCGGCATCCTGAAAGCGCTGGGAGAATCCAATGGACGAATTCGCCAGATTTTCCTGTATTATGCCGCTGTCATTACCCTGACAGGTATGTTCTGGGGCAATTTAATCGGATTGGGTTTTTGTTTTCTGGAAGACAAGTACCATTTTATCCAACTGAATGAGGCGGATTATTACCTTTCCTACGCGCCGGTGCAGTTCAACTGGTATGCCATCATCGGCGTAAACATTGGCACGTTAGTCATTACGGTCATTTTCCTGATCTTGCCTGCGCTGTGGGTCTCCACCATTGCGCCGGTACGGGCCATTCGATTCAGGTGATGTTTTAGATTTGGTTTTGATTAAATTCTTTGTAGATGCTTGATTATCAACACTGATAACCGATAACAAATAACGGATAACTACTTATGATTGATACGTCCGGCGCAATTCAGCCAGCCATTGAATCGAAGCACCTTTTTTTGCGGGCAGCCGCAGGCGCCGTCACTGAAAGACCGCCTGTCTGGCTCATGCGCCAGGCCGGTCGTATTCTCCCGCAATACCGGGCGCTTCGGTCGAAATTCCCCGATTTTAAAACATTTGTAAAAACCCCGGACGCCTGTGCTGAGGCGACCATGCAGCCCGTCGATGAACTGGGGGTGGATGCGGCCATTATTTTTTCCGATATCCTTGTGGTGCCGGAAGCGATGGGGCTGGATTACGAAATGATCGAAGCCAAAGGGCCGCGATTCCCAAAAGTAATTGAGTATCAAAAAGATGTGGATGTTTTGTTGTCGGGAAAAGTGGCTGCAGAGCACTTGTCTTATGTATACGAAGCACTGAAAATCACCAAAGAGGCATTGGCAGACCGGGTTCCCCTGATTGGTTTTGCCGGAGCGCCCTGGACGATTTTTGCATACATGGTGGAAGGCAGCGGCAGCAAAACCTTTTCAAAAGCACGCCGGATGTTGTACACGGAACCGGCATTGTCACACCTGTTGCTGCAAAAAATCACGGATACTACTATTGTGTACCTGAAAAATCAAGTGCTGGCCGGCGCCGACTTGTTACAGTTATTCGATTCCTGGGCCGGTGAATTGCCGCCGGCGCATTACCGCGTTTTTGCAGTTCCTTACCTGCGTCAGATATGCGAAGCGCTGCCGGAAGTGCCGAAAACGGTTTTTGCCAAAGGCGCCTGGTTTGCGCTCGAAGACCTAGCCGAACTGCCCTGCCAGGTAATTGGCCTCGACTGGAATATTACACCTGAATATGCCAAAAAAGCAACCGGCGGCCATAAGGTGCTTCAAGGAAACCTGGACCCCTGCAACCTGTACGCCGATGCTGCGACGATCAAAAAAGAAACGACTGCCATGTTACAGGCTTTCGGCGGCAACCATATTGCCAACCTGGGGCACGGCGTTTATCCCGACACCCCGCTGGATGGTGTGCGGGTTTTTGTGGAGACAGTGAAGGAAGGAATGAGGGATGAGGATTGAGGGATGACCGAGCGTCTAATGTCATCAACTTAGCGTTAGTGAAGAGGTGTCATCTGCGAGGTACGAGCAGGTGACATCTGGGAACGGTAATCTTTTGATGAGATGACGTCGTTTCGAGATGTCACCTGCTCGTACCTCGCAGATGTCACCTCTTCACTAACGCTAAGTTGATGACATTAGACCGAGCGTGATGCCCTCGACAAGACATTATTTCATTTCCCTGATCCAGTTTTTGATAAGCGCCACGCCTTCCTCGTGCATCAGTTGTCTTCCAATTTCGGGCATCCGAATACCGGGATCATTGTCTTCCATGCGGAAAAGCAGGATACTTTCGGCGGGTTTGCCGGGAACGATGCCGAATTTCCGCTTGCCACTGCCGCGACCTGCTGCCACCGGCGGTTTACCGATGCCCAGGTGTTCTGGATTGTTTTCTTCCACATTCAGAAACATGCCGCTGGTGCCGGCCGGTCCGTGCGGGTTGTGGCAATGCGCGCAATTGCTGTCTAAATACGCCCTTGCAGCCGCATCGGTATTTCCAGGTTTGCGATAATCCGCCAAATGCGCGGCTTGAGAAGGGTCGAAATGTTCCGGCAAGTCCAATATTCCCCGTTTTTGAAATAACAGCAACTGGTTTTCGCCGCCGGGCAAGTTCATGTTCAGTTGTTTTGTTGTGGTTCCGATCGGGGTAAATTGTCCCTTGTAGGAATGGCATCCCTTGCATTGGTTCAGGTTGGGGATCGTGTAATCTATCCGTTGTTGTTTGCCATTTGCCATTTGCCAGGAAACGGGCGTAACGCCGCCGGCTACTTCCAGGCTTGCATCGCTTTGTTCCATATTCCAGACGTATTCCAGCGCCTTCCAGCTTTTTGCATCTTTCAACAGCAGGCGGGTTTCGATGATGCGCCGTCCCTGTTCCGGCTGAGCGGCGTTTTTCCAGTAATAGAAATTTTTGATCAGAACGGCGCCTTCGGGGTAGTCAAAAGAAGCGTTGGCGCTATACTGCATTTTTGTACCGGCAGGCAGGTAAATAAACCGCGCTTTTTCGGCATAATCGCTGAAGAGCGGGGCGTTTACCTCATAAGGAAATACATTGGAAGCCGTCTGGAGATTGGCTAAGGGGCCGGTAAAAAAGGCGTATTCACTGAGTTGTTGTTTGATGCCCGCCTCCATTCCGGGCGCTGTCGCTTCGGTAATGTTGTATAAAATATTTTTTTCCCACTGAACCGGAAACGCAGCGCCCATAAAAAGACTCATTATTCCCAGCAGCCCGAAAATTTTATAATGCGCAGTCATACGGCCCAATGTTTTTGCTGATTTTACCTTTAAAAAGCCCAAGTTTATCGGCCCGGAGATTGGCAAAAGTGCCGTTTTCATTTTGGCGGATACAAATCCGGTAGGCCGCTTTGAGTTGCCCGTTTGAGTCTACCCAATCCGGGTTCTGGATACCGTCGTAGAGGATATGAGGCACTTTTTTGCCAAATTTCCACCAGAAAATAAAACCCATTTTGCTTTTCCAGGTGGGCATTCTTTTCCCTTCGGAATAAATGTTATCGTGGATGTAGATATTGGAAGGGTAGGGGTTGTACAACGTGTCTTTAATGGGGTTTTCAGTAATAAAATAGCTCATAATCGCCGTGGAAGCGGTTTTGTTTTCCCAGATTTTATTCTGATAAATTTCCACATCATTGGTGGCCAGGATCATCACGCCTGTTCCGGGTGGCACTTTGCCGACGATATTTCCCTTGGGCGCGAAGTTTTTGTAATTGTTGCGCCCAATCAGGTTGTCGTAGACTTTTACATGGCCGCCACGTTTTTTGAGCAAGTCGGGCAGGTCGAAAACCAGAATGCCGCCGGTATTGTCGAAGGCCTGGTTTTTCCAGACCCAGGCATTGGTGGTGTTTTCAATTTCAATACCGGCCACATTGTTTTTGGCTATACATTCTGTGACCCATACGCTGTCCGATTGTCCGACGTAAATACCTGCGTCGGAGGCCCCGATGGCTGTGCAGCGCTCGATCCGAACCGTTTGGCATTGCACGGGGTACAAGGCGTAGGCGCCGTTGGAGGCTTTGGGTTTGCCCGTCCAGCGGGCAGTGATATTTCTAAAAATCAACCCGTTTACCGATTGTGTTTTAATCAGGTCTCCTTTGGAATCTTCTACTGTAAAGTGTTCTAGAACAATGTTTTGCGCATTGGTGATTTTGATGCCTTCCGCACCCTGGGTCTGATTTTTGAAGGTCAGAATGGTTTTATCCTGACCGGCGCCACGGATCACAATATCGCGTTTGGCGTCGAGCGAGAGGGTATTGGAGAGTTCAATCGTACCGGTTGGCAATTCGATCACGTCACCGTCTTCAGCGAGAATAAGTTGGGTCTGGATTTGTTTTTCGAGGGCGGCTTGAGCAGACAAAAAGTTGATTTCCAAACAGATTAACAACAAAAGTGAGAATAGATATTTCATGGTTCAATAACGTTTAACCGATTCGATAATGTATAAAGGCCTGTTTTTGATTTCGCTGTAAATATTGGACAGGTAAATGGACATGATATAGAGGTTCAGGCAGGTAATCGCGAAAAAGACGGACATCAAAACAACCAGAAATGCCCAACCGGAGAGGCTTTCTACCCGGTCGCCAAAAATGTCGATGTTGGTGAATTTTACCTTTATCGCATTAAATACCGCCACGCCTGCGACAACCACGGAAAACAGGAAAATCCAGAGCAACAGGGATCGTAAAAACGTAGTAAAGGAAGTAACCGCTACCAGGGCCGTCCGGAATTGTTCACCGAAGCTCGTTTCCGGTTCCGAATGCAAGGGTACCTCTGTGGGCAAAAAAGCAGTCTGGTATCCCACCAGGGCGTAATTTGCTTTCAGGTACCGGCTGTTTTCCCGCAAACGCAACAGCGAATTGAGCGCCCGCCGGCTGATCAGGCGTGTATGGTGCGCCCAGGGATCGATGCGCAGTTGGGAGTATCTTTTCAGGATAAAATAAAAAATGCGGTACAACAAGCGTTGCGACAGGGGCAAATGGCGCTCCCGGGCGCGCAGGTACACAATGTCGCAACCCTGCTGGCTGCGTTCCCATAATTGTGTCAGCACATGCGGTTGTCCGGCAAAATCGAAGTCAAAAATGACCGTATAATCGCCGTTGGCGCGGTCGAGGCCTGCAAGCAAGGCATTATCGCGGCTCACCGGCGTACTCAGGTTGAGCATAAAAATGTTCTTCCGCAAATCTTCCGGGAGCGGCCGGATGACTTCGTCGATATCGGCTACGCTGCAATGATTATTCACTAAAACGAATTCAAAATCACTGAATTGCTCCGATAATTCGCCGTATAAACCGTTTAGCCATACCTGTAATGTTCGGATATGGCTGTGCGATTGCAACACCGCAATGACTGAAATAAAAGAATGTCTTTTCATTTCGCACTTATTATGAAAATCCAGCCCGCCACAAAACAAAGTCCGCCCAGCGGCGTGACAGGCCCTGCCCATGCCACCGGAAACGCAAGCAGGTCGCGGCAGGCGAGCAGGTACAAAGAACCGGAAAAGG
>JAYSZC010000209.1:0-2056 GCA_043738235.1 Lewinellaceae bacterium
ATACGGGCGCCCAACATACGGGCGCCCAACATACGGGCGCCCAACATACGGGCGCCCAACATACGGGCGCCCAACATACGGGCGCCCACGAGGGGCGCCCGTACCAACCCACCGTCACCATTTCCACCCAAAAAACAGACCATCAAATCATTATAAAAGTGAAAGACAACGGCACCGGCATTCCCGACATTGCAAAAGCCAGGATTTTCCAGCCGTTTTTCACCACCAAACCGACGGGACAAGGAACGGGTCTGGGGCTTTCGCTGGCGTATGATATTGTGACGAAGGGACATGGGGGGACTTTGGAGGTAGAGAGTAAAGAAGGAGAAGGTACTGTATTTGTGATCAATCTGCCTTATTAGGATCCATCCTGTTTTGAAAGAGTTTTTTACCTTTAGAGTCAATAAAACCATACAATCATGTCCAACCTTTCTCGTCGCCAGTGGCTTAGAACCGCCGGCCTGCTTACCGGCTCCCTTCCTTTTGCAGGTTTGAGCGGAAAACCCTTGCCTTTTGAATCTCCGATCCCAACCCTGCATCACCTGCCGCCCGGCATCAGTATCAAACTGAGTTCCAATGAAAACCCGTACGGGCCTTCTTCGGCAGTCCGCCAGGCCATTACCGGCGCATTTGACAAAATTTGCCGCTACCCTTGGGTCGCAGCGGACGAAGTAAGGCAAAAGGTGGCCGCCAAAGAAGGTGTCAGCCCCGACCATGTGCTGCTCACCGTAGGTTCTACGGAAGGACTTAAAATAACTGCGCTGGCGCTGGGCTTGCACGAAGGAGAAACCATCGCCGGAACGCCCACCTTCGAGGCGATGTTGCGGTATGCCGAAACTTTTGGCGGCTATGTCAACCGGGTGCCGGCCCTGAACGACGAAAACCTGACGCTCGACCTCGACGAGATGGAACGCCGCACCACTTCCAATACCCGGCTTGTTTTCATCTGCAATCCGAACAACCCTACCGGCAGCATTTTGCCCGCAGCCCGGCTGCGCGATTTTTGTGAAACAGTATCGCGCAAAACAGTCGTTTTTTCCGACGAGGCCTATTTCGATTATGTGACCGAACCGGGCTACCCCAGTATGGTGGAATTGGTGAAAAAAGGCGCAAATGTCATCGTAGCACGCACATTTTCAAAAGTATATGGTTTGGCGGGCATCCGCATCGGATACCTCGTCGCGCGCCCCGACCTCATCCGTCGCATTGATGCCGCACAAATAGATTCGCCCAACATATTGGCGCTGCACGCGGCCAACACGGCACTGGACGACCGGGAATTTTATCAATACAGCCTGAAAATGAACGCCGAAGGTAAAGCCCTGATTTGCCAAACCCTCGATGCGCTGAAGATGCCCTACGTGCGCAGCCATGCCAATTTTGTATTTTTCAAAACGGGCAGGGACATCAATAGTGTAATGCGCGACATGCGGGAGCAGGGCGTTGAAGTGGGGCGGCCTTTTCCGCCGCTCAATGACTGGTGCCGCGTGAGTACCGGCAAACTCGAAGACCTGGAAGTATTTCGCCAGGGCATGTTGAAGGTTTTTGGGTAGTGATGAATGATGTAGGTATGATCGCCCTGCCGCGCAACATTGCGGTGGAAGTGGAAATGATTGTTGAAGTGGAAGAGTAGTGTTTTTTGCGAATAAATTGTTTCTTTGTGTCTTTCTAATAAAAAACTAAATGCAATATGGCTATTAACATTCAAACCCCCGGCATTCACCACATCACCTTGCGGTGTTCCGATTTTGCACGTTCCAGATCATTTTACCACGACACCCTCGGTTTTCCCATTGCGCTGGAAGTACCCAACCTGTTTATTTTCGTGGCCGGCAGTACATTCATCGGTGTGCGCGGCCCCGGCGAACAGGAAGGTGTAAAAGTTTTCAGCCCTTTTAACGTAGGGATTGACCACCTGGCTTTGGGTTGTACCGACGAAGCCGAACTCCGGCGGGTTGCGCAGGCCCTTTCTGATGCCGGTGTGGAAAATACCGGCGTCAAGCTGGATGAAACGCTTGGTAAAAATTATGTCGCTTTTAAAGACCCGGATCGTATC
>JAYSZC010000210.1:0-5029 GCA_043738235.1 Lewinellaceae bacterium
AACTCAGTTTGCCGCTGTCGGGCGACATAAAAATGCCGCCGTCGCAACTGATCCAGACTTCATCGCCATAGATTTTAATATCGTGGATGTCGGCATGTACGTATTTCGGGTCCTCCGGCCAGCTCCATTTGGCGGTCATTGTGAACGTCGTGCCGCCGTCGACGGAGTACCAGTGGTTGATCCCTGCGATATGCACCTTGTCGGCATTGCCCGGGTCGGCGTCCAGGGCTAGGTCGTAATAATATTGTCCGCCTTCGTTGCCTCCCGTTTCCGAATAACCGAGCATATTGGCATTCGTCTCAGGAGAGGTCAAACCGACTGTTTGTGTGGCGATGGCTGGGCCGCCGGGCCCGGAACCGCAACATGTATGCGTCCAACTTGCGCCGGCGTCATTGCTCACGTATACGCCGTACAGACCTTCGCCGCCATTGGCTATACCTGACAGCAAAGCGTACACGCGATCGGGATTTGCTGCGGTGACAGCGATTTCCGCGCGTTTCTGGTGTTCGCCCTGTGGAAGTAGGGTAGAAGAAGCGTGAAATTGATCCTGTAGGCGGTTGAAAGCGCCTGTGATCGTTCCGTGGTTTGTTCCCGTATGATCGGTCAGCGTATTGCCTGTCGGTTCATTACATTTGTAGTGGTGCAGGAGGTTGGCATAATTCGGGTGCGTATTGTCGGCCTCTGTATTTTTCCAATTTGCGATGGTAGCAGGCGTGAGGACCGTATTAAAGATGCGGATTTCATCGACGCTCATTTCCTGTCCGCCGAAGCCGATATTGCCGTCATAACCCAATATCATGGGTAGCGCGGTGGCAACATCCGTACCGATATTAGCGCTGCTGGTTGCGGCTGCTACACCGTCTTTGTATAGAACTTTCAACCCGTTGGCGCGATAAACAACCGTGATATGGTGCCAGGCATCGTCCCAGATGCCGCCGGTATTGAGGTCGATGCGCGCCGCATCCGTGCCCATGTTGAACGTGAGTTGGCCGGTGTATCGAGCTGCGAGTACCCAACCTTTATTCGTTCCGCTGGTCCAGTTTTTATTGGATAATATGGATTTGTCGTAAATGGTAACTGCCGGAAATTTTACCCGCATCTCGATGGTAAAATCGGGGATGGCGGCGCTGCCGAGTTGGTCGTTGTTGAAGCCGGCGTAGTTCGTGCCGCTGCCGGGCCGGTGGATATATTGATTTGTCGTGGTAGTAGCGCCGGACAATACCGGCCAGCCACTCATGATGGTAAATATAACACCGCCATCGGTGGATTTGTACAATTCCGTGTACAGGTCTTGCACCTCCGATTGCAGCACATACATGGTGTTGGGGTCATCGGGTTTGAATTCAAGTTCAGAAAAATAGCCCTCTGCTTGTACGCCGATGATTTTGGAAAAACTGGCGCCGCCGTCGACGGAGCGATAAAAACCCCGGTTGGAGCCGACAAAAAGCACATTGGGGTTGCCGGGTTGGAAAGCGATTTCGCGTATGTCGTGCGTTACGCTGTTGAAGGCTGCATCGCCTATTTCCGTCCAGTTGACCCCGCCGTCGGTTGTTTTATACAGGCGGTTGTTGCCGCCGAAGAACGCAATATCGGGGTTCGCAGGGTGGATTTCCACGGCGTTGCAGTAGTTGAGGGGCATCTCGTGGGTGACGCAGGTCCAGTGAAGACCCCTATCCGTTGTTTTCCAGACGCCCGCCGTGGCGGTTCCACAATACAAAATATCGGGATTGGAAGGCGCTTTTTCCAGGGTGTACACATGCGCTGCGCCGGGCGCGTGGCTTCTACCGGCGGCGTCTTTGTCAAAATCGAAAGGCCCGATACCGGTCCAGTCGGCAACGCCCCAGTTGGTCGGGCCGCGTTGCTGTACTTCCTGCCCCTGCGTCAGTCGCAGCACTTCCAGGCTCGCCCATTGCGCATCAAATTCCGCTCTCGACGGCGGCCTGATGAATCCTTCCGCGTTGACATAAGGCCGGCCGGCTTTGATCCAGCGTTTGAAATACTGCGTATGCTGGTTTTTTTCAAAAGGATGGGTTTTGTAATACAACTTATACAGTCGTTCTACCTCGGGCAGGTTCGGATCGGACGCATACATGGCGCGCACCCAATCGGGCAGGCTGGTATCGTCGGGCGAGCCGTACGTCGATTCGCGTTCGTAGGAAACGTATTGATTGTCGGGTGTTTGGGCGATGGTTTGGATGGAAAGGCCCAGGAGCAGGGCAATAACGGGCGTGGAAAGTTTGAACAGCACGGGAAAGGCGGGTGTGTTAGGCAGTTAAAAACAGCCGCAAAACTACAAACCATTCGAGGCGCCCAAAGTGGGTTGCTGTATAAAAATGTGCGCTTCGGCTAATTTGAGCGGAAGCAGCAGGCAGCACCGGCTGGACGGACGCTGTGAACGGCGCGTCAGTCATGCTCGGTACTTCCTGAGTTTGAATGCGTATGAATACCGGATTTTAGTGAAGTGATTCGCCGTATGCGCCGTGAATTGGAAAAAATTATTTTTTCGGATACAAGAAAGTCAGTTTGTCATTCTGCGTCAGGTTTCTAAAAAATGGAACACTGAACACTTCCATCCCATTTAAGAACAGTGTAATTTTGGTAGGTACCCACGGCGCCGACGAATCTGCAAACTTACCCGGTTTGCGTTCTAGGGTGAACTGTGTGATAGAACTCAGGTGGACCCCCTGTGCATCGATGGTAAACAGATCAGTAGTGCCGGGTTCGAATTGTGCGTGAAGTATTTTCTTGGTCAAAAAGGTGGTACCGGAATTCCCTTGCGAGGTCATGAACGTGACGGCCGGAAACTTCCATATCTCGGGCCTCATATTTCCGGGGAATATTGATTTCTCGGAGTGTTTTTGCTGCATCCTCAATTTCAGAAATTTTATATTTCCGGTGAAAGAAGGAATTTGAACCAAAAACCGTGTTGTCAGGGCCAAATTGCGGGTGAATAAACAGAACACGGTTGCCTCTGGGTTTGGGTTTTTGCCCCTCTTCCGCATTTACCAATACTTCTGTTTCCTTATTTACATCGTTTACGGCCCGTCTGCTCCAGTACAAACTTCTCGAAAAGCCAAACTGCGATCGGTATTGGGTTTCCATAGCAAGCCGGCCAACATTTTTCAATTCTAACATATTGCTATTAAACCACGTTAAATATCCAGGCTGCCCAGAAAAATCTTCCAACATTCTTTTGAGATCATCATTAGCCACATTAGGGAAAAAAGGAGAGAAATAGCCCGTATAAATAATTGTTGCCTGAGGGAACCTTTGTTTTGCTTTTTTTAGAAGGGTTTTCAACTTTTTATAAGACGCCGCTTCTAAAAGTGGATTATAATGTTTTACAAAATTATCTCGATATTCTTCGGGGTTTAAAAATTCTTCAAAGTCAATATCATTGGCTCCGCCATTTATCAGCACGATCTCAGCATTGCGGGCCACGGAATCCGGTACCATTTCAACCTGGTAACTGATATCCGGCAATGCACATGGAACTTCCTGGTTCATCAGGATTGCTATATCCTGTTTATTATTTTTGATGAGATCATCCTTCAGGTTCCCCTCCCGATGGTCCCGTACGTTTTTGGGGCTGAAACGGGCAGGATACAGATTAAGAAACTCCTCCCGATCATCATCACTTGCAAGAATTGGGGCCCCGGAATGGGCAAGATTGGTCGTTTTTACTTCGCGGCCGAGCAACTTGCCAATTTCCTGAAGGGCTTTGAATGCATACTTGTCTTTTTCCGCAAGTCCTTGTCCCCACATCGCCGAATCACCTAATACCACTGCTCTTAGTACGGGCGCCGGTTCAGAATTGGGGAGAAGATCGGCAACCTGGGATAAACCCGGTATGGTTAACATACCTCCTGCAACCACCGCAGTTTGTTTTACAAATTCCCTGCGGGTGAGTTGATTCTTTTTTTGTTGCTTAGCCATAGAAAACTTCAGTTTAAGGTGAACAGTTGTTTTTACAGTCCCGAACACGAAGCGCAGAGATTTTAATATGTGCTATTCAGAACTGAGAAAAATATTTCCGATAAGGGTTGCCATGTATTGGAAAGATGTTTGTTTTAGTCTGGATACTAATATTTTCCTGATTAGTTGGTCCTGCAACGCGGATACGCCAAGCTCCTTAATCAGTTTTCCTTGGTGAATAATGGCAATCCGGTGCGCTACTTTGGAGATTTCACCCAAAATATGACTGGAAAGAAATACCGTAGCGCCATTGGCTGCAAGTTCCCGGAGCAATTCCCGCACTTCCACGATGCCTTCCGGGTCCAGGCCGTTGATCGGCTCGTCCAGGATCAGCAAACGCGGTTGGTGCATGAAGGCTTTCGCCAGGCCTAAACGCTGTTGATTTCCCAGGGACAAATGCCGGGCTTTTGTATCGGCAAAACGATGCAGTTTTAATTTGTCTAAAATATCCGGGATGAGCTGCGGGTTTTTTAACTGCTGCAAATGATGAAACACCTTTAAATTCTCCAGGACGGACAGGTTCTGGCAGGTATTCTCCTAAAGTTGCTTCGCCAGCAGCACAATTTGCCCCAAATGATAGGCATCGTGTTGAATAATACCTTGAATATGTTCGTAATAAGTCATCTGATTGACCGGATATATAAGCTCCAGTTGTTCTGTCTTTAGTTGTTGCAGGAAATCCATCCATTGGGATTGTGTGTCTGCCAGTTCCGACAACGTGTTTTTCCACGCCGTTTCAGAAGTATCCTGCACGGGTTCAAAATAGTTGTTGCCCGGCGTTTTGAGTGTATTTCCCTGTACGCGCTGCAATACATTTTTCCGCCATCGGATGAGGTGGTTGACAATTTCCCAAATGGTATTGCAGTTGTTTAACACCCTTTTTTGTGCCTTTTCAGCCGGGATGTTTTCCAGAACACCCACCAGGGTTACATCAATCCAGGGATGTCCGTCGTACAGGTCTCCAAAAAGGTCGAGCAGGCGTTCCGACTCTGTCATAGTGCGGTAGTTTTGCGGGTTACGCTTCCGGCGGTACGGCAATATTTGTAATATTGCC
>JAYSZC010000211.1:0-2054 GCA_043738235.1 Lewinellaceae bacterium
CTCAACGTTTGTAAAAGGTTATAAACAGATCCTCAAGGATTCACCTTCTTCACCCGTTTCACAATCTCATCCCTCGACAGCGGCACCATTTTACCCGACGATTGTCCGTTTCGGAAACTCGCCACTTTCAGCGTCACCGCTTTACCATCCGGGATTTCCACCGGGCCGGTGTATTTGGGAGAATATTTATCGGGAATAGACTCGTCCAGCGTATAGTAAATGTCCAGGCCGTTCACTTCGGTGGTAATATTGGCGTACAGTTTTCCATTAACCATGCTGCCTGTCACGATGGGATCGAACGCGCTGCGGGCGTAATTGGCGCCTGCGTGATCGAAACGCTCCATGTGATTTTCCATGCGTCGGGTAAAGGCATCCCAGTTTCTGGCATCTTTCTGGCTCCAGTACAGGTCGGCGATGGCCCAGGCCCTCGGGTAGGTCATGTACTCCGCCTGACGAATGGTAGGCACTTTTTCGGTCCAGAGATTAGCCTGACCGCCCAGGATGAATTTAGGGTCGATACCTTCGGGTACCGGCTCGAAAGAATAGGCTTTTTGCAGGCGCACCGTTTTGTAACTGGTTTGATCCGGCTCCACGGCCGGTTCGCCCTGCAGCAGGTCGATATACACATAATCGTTGGGCGACATGACTACGTAGTGTCCCAGTTTGGCGGCTTCGATACCGCCTTCCAGACCGCGCCAGCTCATCACCGCCGCTTCCGGAGCCAGTCCGCCTTCCAGGATTTCATCCCAGCCGATCAGTTTTTTGCCTTTGGATTTGATGATTTTTTCCACCCGTTTGGTGAAATAACTTTGCAGTTCGTGGGTATTTTTTAACCCCTCTTTTTGCATCAGGGCTTTACAATCCGGGTCGTTTTCCCAGTAGCCGTGGTAACATTCGTCGCCGCCGGCGTGAATGTAACCGAAGGGAAACAAGGCAGCCACCTCCGTAAACACCTTGTCCAAAAAGGCGTATACCTGCTCGCTGGATGGGTCTAAGGTGTTGTCTACCAGCATTTTAAACTGGCCGTTGCCGTACCATTCGGCAAATTTATGACCCGGGCTGACTTTGATATTCGGATCCTGGGTGCAGCTCAATTCAGGGTAAGAGGCCACCGCAGCGGTGCTGTGCCCCGGCACGTCTATTTCAGGCAAAACCTGTATATGCCGCTCGGTCGCATAGGCTACAATTTCCCGGATTTCGTCCTGGGTGTAAAAACCGCAGTCGGTGGCGGCTTCGCCCTCTTTGGGTGCGTCATGTACACCCCATTTGCCGTAACGCGGCACGCGGCAGGCGCCGATTTCGGTCAGTTTAGGCAGCGATTTGATTTCGATGCGCCAGCCTTCGTCGTCGGTCAGGTGCCAGTGAAATACGTTGTATTTGTAACGCCCCATGCGGTCGATGTAGCGTTTGACATCCTCTTTGGAGAAGAAATGACGGCTCACGTCGAGCATCATGCCCCGCCATCCAAAACGCGGATAATCGGTGATTTTACAGGCCGGAATACTCCATTTTGCGGAAATCACCGCAGGGCTTTCAATCTCCGGCGGCAACAATTGCAGCAGCGTTTGCGCGCCGTAAAACAAACCGGCCGCTTTGTTGGCATTGATTTTCACCCCGGTATTGGTGACGCTCAGGGTATAACCTTCGTCGCCGATTTCGGCATTGGGCGTTGCATTCAGGGTTAGTTGAATAGCGCCCTGTTTCCGGATAGTGAAACCAAAACCCGTAGCGCGGGAAATCTGGTCGGCCAACTGCTTGGCAACGCGTTGCGCCTCAGCATTGTTGCCGCCGATGGTGGTCGCAGCGCTGAGTTTAAACGGCAGGCTGCGCGTGTAGGTAAATGACACCGGCTGCGGAATGATATTGTTATTTTGGGCTGGAAGCAGGGATGATACGAACACGAGTACAAGAAGAACGAAATGTTTCTGCATGAAAAAGAATGATTTATTTTGTATTGATTGGCTTTTGCAACTTTCCATGTTGCGGGGCGAAGGTAGGGGAAAATTGTTATCCGTTATCCGTTATCCGTTATCGGGTTTCAGGCTGGAAGGAGT
>JAYSZC010000212.1:0-2053 GCA_043738235.1 Lewinellaceae bacterium
CAATGTAAATCAATGAATTACATTGCTTTTTGCCTTTTGCAATTTGGCCTTTTTCCGGTATTATGCCTGTTGAAGTTCTTCCCAGTATTCCACGGCCCGGCGGGTATGCGGAATACAAATGGAACCTCCAACCATATTCGCCACCGCAAAGATTTCAAAAATCTGCTCGGTTGTAATACCCAGTTCGTGGCACTTGCCCAGGTGATATTTGATACAATCATCGCATCGAAGCACCATGGACGCTACTAAGCCCAGCATCTCTTTGGTCGCTACATCGAGGGCGCCTGCCTGGTAGGTTTGGTTGTCGAGGCTCCAAAAACGTTTGATCACTTTATTGTCTGTGGCCAAAATGCGCTCGTTCATGCGGGCGCGGTAATCGTTGAATTCTGTTACGAGTGACATATTGATAGTTTAGTATCGTGGATAAGGCCTCTTGGTTTGTAGGTAGCACAGCCTTCAGGCTGTCGGGAAGAGGGGCGTTTACGCCCCGTATATTGTTTTTAAGTGCCTTAAAAGGCACTTATCCCAACAGCCTGAAGGCTGTGCTACCTTCGCAACACCGCCGCAAAAGTCTCATTATTTTCACATTTGCTCATTCTTCATTCGTTTTCATCCTTATGCGTGTCGTTTTACAAAGGGTTTCACAGGCATCCGTTACCATCGACGGGATAGAAAAATCCCGGATCGGGTGGGGACTGCTCATTTTGCTGGGTATAGAACTGGATGATAATCAGGAAGATATAGACTGGTTATGCAAAAAAATAACAGCATTGCGCATCTTTTCCGATGATGCGGATCTGATGAACCGTTCCATTCAGGATATCGAAGGCGAAATGCTGGTCGTGAGTCAGTTTACACTCCATGCCAGTACCCGAAAAGGAAATCGCCCTTCCTTTATCCGCGCAGCGCGACCTGAAACTGCTATTCCCTTATATGAAAGTTTTGTCGAGACACTTCGGAGTACGTCTGCAAGACCGGTATGTACGGGTGCGTTCGGCGCCGACATGAAAGTTTTATTGCTCAATGACGGGCCGGTAACGATCCTGCTGGATTCTAAAAACAAGGAATAGTGCCGGTAGCTGCACGCGTTCAAAATAAGCGCAGTACATCTGGGACTTCCTCTTGTAGCTCCGGCGCGTCATAAGTGGTGGCGTTCAGGCGTTCGGATACGCGATACATTCGGAGTAATCCGTTAGCAGCCGGCTGGAGCATCGAAGTTATTTTTTCCACAGATATGTCGGAAAGCCAGGCCGCCTGTTCTTCCTCTGAAGAAAGTATCAGCGGCATCCGGTTGTGGAGGGCTGCCATCTCTTCGTTGGGGCCGGTCGTGATAATGGAAAAAGTCGTCTGTTCATTTGACCCGGTGCCCCATTTGTCCCAGATGCCGGCCATGAATATCAAAGCGTCGTTTTTCAGCAAAATACGATATGGAAGTTTTCTGCCGTCGGGTTCCTTGCGCCATTCGTAAAAACTATCTGCGGGCACGAGGCATCGCCGGGACTGTATAATTTCCCGGAAGGACGGTTTTTCAAAAATGCTTTCCGCTCGTGCGTTGATCAATTTTCCACTGTTCACGCCGTCGCGGCTCCAGGAGGGTACCAGGCCCCAGGTCATTTCCCGAATCCGTTCAGGATGGTCGTTGTCAATGATATATGCCGACTGAGTAGGTGCAATATTGTAGCGGATTTTCCACGTGACGGGTTGCTGCACGTCGCGCAGTTGTTCGGATTTTTGTTTGGGAGTCGGGGCAAACGCATAACGGCCACACATGGTGTTGAGAAGTGGTTTTTGTTTTAAATTTTTCGAAATAAAAGACGCTTTTTGAGTCTTAAAAGTAAGGTTTTATTTTGTCAATCGACCCTGAAAATTTACAATTTCTTCATTTTGAACCTGTTCGCCAGCTCAACTTCTTGTTTGAAACAGTTACAAACATTAAAAATAATAACCTGTATAAAAAATTGATTACTAATCCATTGTTGTCCATGTTTTAGTGTGTATAAGTATGGGCGTAATGCACCGCTCTCCACAAGGGGCTCTTGAACTTATTAACATT
>JAYSZC010000213.1:0-2052 GCA_043738235.1 Lewinellaceae bacterium
GAAAAAGCGACTGAAGGTGGTTTTCAAACGAGCTGGTAACTTTGGGCAAACATAAGGAAAAGGGCAATATTAACTTTCCTCTACTTCGTCTTCAATATGGAAGCGATGGAAAATACGGTGTGTCACGGGGGCTACGATGATGCCGATGGCAGTAATAAAAACGACCCCGCTGACCAACGCATAACAGGATGCAAACCATTTACCACTTGCTGTTTCTATAGGTGTGACCGGACCCATACCGGAAAGAATCATAGAGGCATTGAGCAGGCTATCCAGCCATCCTATATTACAGGTGAAATGATAACCCGTCACTCCCACACCGAGAAAAAGCACAATGATGAGCATGCCTGCCAACATACTTTTGAGTAATCGATTGTAAAACAACTTTTTAGGAAGTAATTGCTGGTCTTTAGATTCGAAGTGGATAAAATGACGTAGCATGGCAAATAGATAATTAGAAAATGTAAATCTACATCTGAACCGTTTTCAAATCAGCGTTTTACGCCTAAAAAATTCTATTAATGCGCTGTAATCTGCAATTTGCTGTTGGGTCTCCTGCACTGACCAGCCCAATTGTTGCCCCATGAGTTGCGCTACAACCGGCGCCGCAGCAAGCGTATGCTGCCAGTCGGTTATTTCCAGCCGGATACGCCTGGCCAGAAAATCGCGCAGGGTGCAGGCCATCTCTTTCCGGACGGCATACACCACTTCAGCTTTCAGGAATGGGTATTGCGGCAAAATTCTATCCCTCCATTCGGCTTTTTCCTGTGCAAGTCGAGCCACCTGTTGCGCGCGCGTACCGTATTTTTGACTGAGGTGGAGGCAAATATCATAGTCGAGGCCAAAGTCGGATTGCAGTTCGGACGCAAGATGCGCACTCCAGCCTTCCGCTCCCACAAGCCGGTGCGTTTCACTCCGGCATGGAACATCGATGCCAAGAAGATTGCAAGCCGTATCAACCGTATCCTTTGCCATCAGCCGGTAGGTGGTCCATTTGCCGCCGAGCAGGCTGAGCAGTCCGGAGTCGGGGTCGTATTCCACCACATGGTCGCGAAGCATTGTTTTAGTCATGCTACCGTTACCATTACCGGTATCGGGGACCAGCAAAGGGCGCAAACCGCCAAACCCGGCAGATAAATCCTTTTTATCCACTTTTACTGCCAGAAAGGGTTGGAGGGTTTCCAGCAAGAAGTCTATTTCAGCAGATTCCAGGACAGGTTCTTTTTCGGGATGCAGGTACGCCTCGTCCGTAGTACCCAGCAGCAACTTGCCTTCAAAAGGCACCACAAAAACAACCCGGCCGTCTTTTGTTTTGGGAATGAGCATGGCGTCGGAACTGTTCAAAACGCCGGCAGGCAGCACCGCATGTACGCCTTTGGATGGCCGAATGCGCAGTCCAAGCGCCGGGTTGGCTAAACGCCTGATGCTGTCAGCACTAACGCCGGTGCAATTGACGAACAATTTCGCGCGGAGGAGAAAAGACTCCCCTTTGAGACTATCCAACACTTGTGCCGCTTCTATTTTTTGATACGTATCTTTTTGAAAATCAACTACTTTAACGTAGTTTGCAACGCTTGCGCCTTGCTCGTCGGCGCTGTGCGCCAGCGCCAGGCAATAACGAGCGTCATCCAATTGCCCGTCGTAATACAGTACGGCGCTATGGATATGCCGGCTCAGCCCCGGCATGCGCTGCAATGCTTCTTTTTTGGAAAGCCGGCGGCTGCCCGGCAGCTGGTCTTTACCGGATGCAAACCAGTCATATAGTTTCAGACCGATACTGAAATACAGCCCTTCCCACCAACTAAAAACAGGTGTAATCAGGCCCAGCGGACTGGCCAGGTGCGGTGCGTTGGCGAGTATGATATGGCGTTCTTCCAGGCCGTGCCGCACCTGCCGGAGTTGCGCAAAATCCAGTCTTTTGAACGCCTGTTCGAGGTAGCGCACGCCGCCATGTACCAATTTGGTGCTTTTGGAAGAGGTTTCCGAAGCAAAATCATTTTGATCTATCAATGCCACCTTTAATCCGCGCAGGGCCGCATCCAATGCACATCC
>JAYSZC010000214.1:0-2052 GCA_043738235.1 Lewinellaceae bacterium
GTTGAACAGACTTTTCCAATACCGGATAGCCGGCTGCCGGCAATATGCGCAACAATAAATCCCGCAGTACGCCTGTTACAGGGCCGTCAGACAGCGGAACCGTGCAAAGCTGATGATTGGCCATCCAAAAGATGTTGCTGCTCGTCGCTTCACATACCTGCTCCCGGCAGTTTAGTACAATTGCATCATCCCAGCCATTGGCACACGCTTGTTTCGCCGCGGCTACATAACGCGCTCCATTCAGGGTTTTCAAACCCGATAATGAATCTACCGAAATCCGCACGCCTTTACAAAAACCAATTGAAAGCCCCTCAGAATATACATCAAACATACTGGAGGTCAATTCCTGAGCGGTGATGAGGAATTGAGGCGTATCATCTTGCGGGTTGTATAACCCGCCGGGCGATCGCCAGATTGTCAGCCGCACGCGAGCGTTGCCCGACGCTGCGCGCAGGATTTCTTTTGCAAAAGAATCAGCTGACCAATACGCCGGCATGTTGTACCCCATTGCGACCAAACCCTTTGAAAGGCGCTCCCAATGCCCGGACATCAGGGGAATTTGCCCCTCAAAAACCCGGATGCTTTCAAACAAGGCATCGCCGTAATACAAACCGCGCTGAACGGAAAACATATCAGGCGGCCAATCGGCGAGGAGTTGTGAATTGAAATTGATCCTGTTCATTGAAATGCTGAGTTAGTTATCGGTTATCAGTTATCGGTTATCAGGCTTTCAGGCTGGAAGGTGAACGAATGCCGCATCCATTTCCCCATGCCGAAACTGATAACTAATAACTGATAACCGATAATAACCGATTTTTTCACCTTTAATTTTTTCTTTTATCTTATGCACACAATTGTTTTAATCACTTACCGATCCTTCGCATCCCTTTTGCTGGTTTTGAGTTTTATACTCCCGGCTATTTCCCTAAATTCCCAAACACTGCCCCCTGTGGCAGAATGGCTGGAAAGTTACCGTTTATCGGGCGATTTTAGCCCGGTCAATATTTTCAGCGTCTCACCTGAGCGTTCTGACAACCTCTATCAGGTGGTAGAAAATGCAACTTTGCTGGACATGAATGAGCAGGCGCTGGATGAGTTGCTGCATGTTGCACCCGCCACCCTTCGCTTGCAGGTGCCCGACAAAAATAACATCCCTTTCGACCTGGAACTGGTCAAAGTAGATCTCCTGGCAGAGGGTTTTTCCGTCGGAACGCTGGGCGAAAATGCTGCTGACAACATTCCATTCCATCCAGCCGCCCATTACCGGGGTATTCTCCGCGACCAGCCTAACTCATTGGTTGCCATTAGTTTTACCAGCAGCGGTGTGATGGGTATGATCTCCGTAGAAGGCAACAATTGGCAGTTGGGTAAAATGGAAGACGGTTCCGATCAGCATATTTTGTACCGTTCAGGGGACTTGAAAGCCAGTTCGCCTTTTGAATGCTCCGCAGATGACGATGCGGTTTTACCTGATGCGGAAATTTCGACTGAGGAACGGGGCGTGGGTTGCAAAACCGTCAACGTGTATTTTGAATGCGATTATAAATTGTACACGGACAGGGGCTCAAGTACGACCAATGCGACGAATTATGTCACCGGTTTATTCAATCAGATTTCTACTTTATACGCCAACGAGAACGTAGGTATAGCCATTTCGCAGATTTACATGTGGACCTCCACCGATCCGTACGCATCATACACCAACACCAGTTCCGTTCTGAATGCATTCAGAACCCAGCGTGGAACCAATCACAACGGCAACCTAGCGCATTTTCTATCGACCCGCGCCCTGGGAGGCGGCATTGCCTACCTCGATGTCATTTGTTTTAAAGATTATGCGCACGGCGTCAGTGCTATTGGAACTTCTTATCAAAATGTGCCGACCTACTCCTGGACTGTGGAAGTCGTCACACATGAACTGGGACATAATCTGGGCGCCTGGCACACGCATTCCTGCAACTGGACTGGCGGCGCTATCGACAATTGTTATTCGCCGGAAGGCTCCTGTTCTCCGGGGCCAAGTCCCTCGGGAGGAGGTACTATTATGAGTTA
>JAYSZC010000215.1:0-5017 GCA_043738235.1 Lewinellaceae bacterium
AGAGTTGACCTGCTTTTCTATAAGTGGACATATTTAATCCGTGTCAACTCTAAATCGGGAAAATCCGCGTCATCCGCCTAATCCCCATTGACTCTACGAGGGAAAAAATCCGTGTCTAATCCTTTCAATCCGTGTGCTTTTTAATCTAAAAGGGCAATTCCAAACAAATCCACTATATGAAAAAGATATTAGTTTTTCTGTTTTTCTACTGTTTCCTTTCTCAAGTCTCTTCCCAAAACGCTGCCGAGCGCAGCATACTCGACATCATGGCAGCTCAAGAACTAGCCTGGAACTGCGGCGACCTCGAAGCCTTTATGGAAGGGTACTGGCGTTCAGACAGCCTGCGCTTCATCGGTTTCAGCGGACTCACCTACGGCTGGCAGCAGACGCTGGATAATTACAAAAAAGGATACCCGGATAAGGATGCGATGGGCCAACTGAAATTCACTATTTTGTCGGTAGAACAACTCTCCAAACGCAGCGCGTATGTCATCGGCAAATGGCACCGAAAAAAGAACTCAAATATTCTTCTAACCGAGGCCACTCGCGACTCACGACTCACCACTCACGATTACAGGCCTGAAAATCACAGCCCCAAACCGCCGAGTCGCCAAGGGGGATGTCTCTCACTTCTCACTTCTCACTTCTCACTTCTCACCTCTAAAAAAATGCCCCGCCAGAAAGACTAACTCTCAGCGGGGTGAACAAAACCCTCTTGCATAGTATTTACAAGTGCAAACACGAGGTTTACACCCTTATTTTATATCAGTGTCCGAATGGATTACCAGGACGGGTAATGCACTGCTGGACAATACTTCGCGCGTGATACTTTTGTGCAGGAAATTTTCCCAGAAACTGCGGTGATGCGTTACAAATACCAACAACCCGATCCGGTTGTAAAAAGCGTATTCGTACAAAGGATCCACAATATCGTCACTCACCATTTTGGTAAAAATAAACGGTTTGTCGGGCTGTGATTCCTGGTAATCGGCCTCGAATAACCTGCGTTCCATTTCAAGGCCTTTTTCGCCCGGCGGTCCGATATGTACAAAATGAATCTGACTGTTGAAACGGCGGGCAAAGGAAACGGCCTGCTTGATAAGCAGGGTATCCAGCGATTCAAAATTGCTGGCATACAGCATATTTGGAAATCCCTGGTACATCACGCCCGGCGGGATAAAAAGCACAGGCGCCTGGGCATTTTTGGATACTTCCATACTCACAGAACCAAAAAGTTTGTGCGTAACGGTTCCTCCACCGGTGGTGCTCATAACGATCAGGTCGCAGTTTTTCGAGTAGTCTTGAATAGCGGTATCCGGGAAACCGTAAATCACTTTGGATGTGATATATGGCCTGTCTATTTTCACTAGCTGTCCCGGAGCGCCCGGTTTTGCCGGTGCCGGGGCATATTCGCCTGGATCCGATGCCATCGTTTGTTGAATAAAAGTATCAAGCTCGGATTGCATGGTTTTATTGTACCCGGAAAGGAAGCCGGAAGCGGAAGGTTTGTTGCCTTCAAAAATACTGTCCATTGCAAAAATTACTTCTACATGGGCGTCGGATTTTTTGGCTATTTCCCAGGCGAATACCAGCGCATTTGCTGACACTTCACTCATATCTACCGGTACGATGATGTGTTTCAATCTTTTCAATTTTCCACATCCCTGGCAATTGCCGGCACAGGTGCTGGGTGATATCCGGGCTATTTCTTTCATAACTTCCATATTTTGGTCACGAGACGGATCAAGCACATCATATCTGTTCAGTTGTTCGGTTCCCATGGTATTTGTCACGTTATATTAATCCGGCGTATTTACATGGTCATATACACTGGTCGGGTCTGAGAGTTTCTCTTCAGCCAACGCTTTCATAATGTCGTAAGGTGTGATAATGCCCACCAATTCCCCGTCTTCCACCACTGGAAGCGCATGGAAACGGTTGATAATGAATATTTCCAAAGCGACATTGATGCGGTCATCGGGGGCGATTTTCCCCAACCGGGAAGTCATTATTTCCTCCACGGTTGCGCGTTTGAGACGCAAATCATTTATAAAACGGTCTTCATCAAATTTATAAGCGCCGCCTATAAACTGATCGAAGTCTGTCCGGCTGACAATGCCGACGATTTCGCGGAAACGAACAACCGGTATGTGGTGAAATTTGTGGGTATCGAAAATCTCCTTGACTTTCAATAAAGATTCTTCGGGGCCAACCGTCACTAAATGTTTGTGATCGGTCATCAGGCTGGAAATCGGTGCAAAGACGTTCATAATGAAAGAGGTTTGTTCTGAATGAATTATAGCACAAAGGTGCTTCACAAGCCCCGGTCTCCTCAATGACCGCCATTAGTGCAAAAAATGATAAAAATCATTACACGCTTCGGCGCACGTTTTTACTTTTGCTGTATTATGAAAAAAATCCTGGTCATTGAAGACAACACGGATGTCCGCGAAAACCTGGCGGAGATTCTGACACTCAGCGGTTATGAAGCGTTGACTGCTGAAAACGGCAAAATCGGTGTGGAAAAAGCGCAACTTTCGTCGCCGGACCTGATTCTGTGCGATATTATGATGCCCGAACTCGATGGGTACGGTGTGCTACACATCCTGAACCGGCAGGCCCAGACAGCGGATATTCCCTTCATTTTTCTGACTGCCAAAGCGGAAAAAGAAGATTTCCGGCGCGGCATGTCGATGGGCGCCGACGACTACATTACCAAACCGTTTGATGATGTGGCACTGTTGCAAACCATCGAATCGCGCTTGCACAAAAGCGAACGCCTGCGCGTTGCCTCGGCCCAGCATACCGGCTCCATCGATCGTTTTATTGATGAGGCGCGCGCCCTGGAAGCCATCAAACACCTGTCTGAAAACCGGGAAATGCGGCATTACCGCAAGAAAGACCTGATTTTCCGGGAGGGAGAAAACCCGCGCTGGCTGTATTTCGTGGAAAGCGGTAAAGTGAAAATTTATAAAACCAGTGACGACGGTCGGGAATTGATCGTAAAAGTGGCTCAGGTGGGTGATTTTCTGGGTTTTCTGGCGCTTTTTAGTGAAAATACATACCCGGAAAGCGCCGCAGCACTGGAAGATTGCACCATCAAATTGGTTCCCAGGCAAGACTTCGTGGCATTGGTTTTCGGCAACCGGGACGTCAATGCCCGTTTTATCAAAATGCTCGCCGGCCATATTGCCGAACGGGAACAACAACTGATAGAACTGGCCTACAACTCCGTGCGCAAAAGGGCGGCCACCGCACTCGTGCATCTCTGCGAACAAAGTGAATCAACGGAAGTCCACCTGTTGCGCGAAGACCTCGCGGCATTGGCCGGCACTGCCAAGGAAACCCTGATTCGAACCCTGACAGATTTTAAAAATGAAGGCCTGATCGATATTAAAGACGGGGTGGTGCGGGTGTTGAAATTAGATAAACTGAAACATTTGCCCAATTAACAAGAGGCAAAAAGCAAAAAGCAAAAGGCAAAGAGCAAGGTTGCCATACGAACCAATGCTGAAATTGCCTTTTGCCTTTTGCTCCTTGCCTTTTGCTTTTTGCCCTTTTTCAATGTGCCAGCGTCCGCCCTTTTTCGTGCAAACGCCCGACCACAAAGCGGTGAATATCGGGTACCACTTCTTTGACCTCTTCCAGAAACTCCCACAGCAAGGGTAGTTTTTCTGAATCCGCCGGCAAATCGAGGATATATTGCAAAATGCCGTTTGCAATGGTTTGCAGGCCTTTGCCCGATTCCCGGTAATTCGCCAGGTTGTGGTACCAGGGAATGACTGGCAGGTAGGTCGATTTTTTACGGTACTCCACATCGCGTTCCAGCAGGCGGTAATGTTGTGCCACGGTCAGCAGTTTGGAAAACTTGCCCTGCCGGAACAATACCTCGAAATAGGCGGAAAAAAACAGGTGCCAGCGATACTCGAACACCTCTTTGGCATACGCCTTCAGGAACGTGGCCGCATAACTTTCCGCATTTTTGAATTGCCGGTTGGCAGACAGACATTTGATGTAAAAGGCCACAAAACCGATCTTGTTGTGAAAATTCCGGGTGCTTTTTACATCGGGATAGGCCGCTTTCATCACTTCCAACGCCGCAGGATAACGCTTCGCACGGAGCAACACCGCTGCCAGATTGTTGACATAAAAAATGTAGTCGGAGTTCTTGCTGCGCACAGACAGGAAGCCGTAATAGGCCGCTTTTTCGTAGTCTTTAAATTTGGAATGCAACAGCAATCGCTGACTGTAATAATTGGTTAACAGGCGTTTAGAGTAATATTGCCCGCGTTCAAGCACCTTGTCCCAGTATTCAAAATTTTCCAGCAGCGGTGTGTAACGCCCGTAATTCAGGTGCACAAAAATCAGCCGGATCAATGCAAAATAGCGGTTGAGTCCGTCGAGGGTTTCGTCATAAAACGCATCCGCAAGCCATTTCTGCCACTGGATGGACTCGCCAGACCCTGTTGCGTACTGTTGCACAATGTCGAGCGTGGCCTGGTGTAGTTGTTCGTAAGTCTGTTTGGAGCGTTCGTATTGCGCCTGGTGTTGTATTAAAAAATCATTGACTACCCGGTGTTCGTCGCGGCGCAGGCGGATGAGTAAAAAATGCCGGAAAGCCTGGGCCAGTTCGTAGAACTTGATAAAAAAGAAGTGGGTCGGCTGGAAGTTCCGGATGGTGCGAAATAACAAACGTTCTTCTTCCGGCTCGATAGCGTCGGTGATAATCTTCCGCTCCATTTCATTCATCCACTCAAACTGGATGTCCACATCGTTTTCCCGCAAACGCTCCGTAATCCAGTTCTTCAGACTGGAATATTTGCGCTTGTCAATTTCCTCGTTGTATGGTACAAATGCGTCGATGTTCCGGCAATTTTCGTGCAGGCGCTCCAGAATCGAACGTTTCACCGGGTCTCCAAACTTCTGCACCGACAGCAGGTAGGCCGTCTCCTGCGGGAGCAGGGTAGCGGCGAAATCGGAGAAGGTGCGAAGTTTCATAAAAAACAAGTGAACAGAT
>JAYSZC010000216.1:0-5011 GCA_043738235.1 Lewinellaceae bacterium
ATCACAGCGCCGAAAGCATTGGCCAGCATATCGTCGTACTCATAAAACCGGCCCGGAATAAAGGCATATTGCACAAATTCCATCAGTACGCCATAAATGGGTGATAAACAAAGCACAACGATTTCTTTCCCGAATGATAGCGGCGCCTGTCCGGTACGCGTATAGGCGCGCAGCAAAAGCCAGGTTAAAACGCCGTATACAACAGCATGAGCCAGTTTATCGGCTGAAAAAAGATGAAAAGCAGGTAGTTGAACGCCCGGCATCACGGAAAGTCCGGTAATAAACAGCAACCACAACAAGGCAGGCAGATAGGCTTTTATCATTTGAAACAGAATGCTTGATTATCAACACGGATAACCAATTACTAATAACGGATAACTACTTTTCACATTACACCCTTTCTTTTCATTTTATAATAATGTACGCCCGCGCCGAATACCCAGCCTTCTTTACCGGCTTTCGTCCGGATTTTCACCCAGTGATCTGTCACTTTTTCAAGGCCCAGGCTGATTTCTTCCGCTTTATCACTTTTTTGGTTTAGAAAAGTGACCGGATCATAGAGTTTTAAGGTTTCCAGCACTTCTCCCTTCAAATTGGGTTGTTTGCGCACTTTCAAGCCATCGATGCTGACAAACAGCGTGGAATATTTGGCACCCGAAGCAGTCGGCGCACTGCCCTGGGTTTCATTGCTGATGGTGGGGCGGGCGGGTTTAGTGCCCGGTATGACAACGGGCGAAGCCGTGGTACCTGCCGGTACCGGCGGCGGAGCGGTGACGCTTACCGGCTGCTGACCCGGCTGTTGGGTATTGACAGGCGCTTGTACTTGTACAGGTTGCTGCGCTGGTAAACGGATGGTATCCCGCCGGACAGGGCGGTCTTCAGTGTCCTCGTCGGTCATCTCATGTACGCGGCGAACGAGGTCGGAGCGACGGGAAGAGCATTTAGATATACCCCAAAGGACGATGCAACCAAAAAAAACGAAAATAATCAGAGATTCTGCGCGTGGGAATTTCATGTTTAGGTGCTTGGTTTCTTATTTTTACGGGCTAAAAATACGGGAAAATATCGTCCCTTATGTCATCACGCTTCGTACTCCAAACTTTATGAATGATAATCTGCTATATCAAATAGCCCTGACCCTCGTTCCCCAGGTGGGGGCGCTCACCGCTAAAAATTTAGTGAGCTACTGCGGCAGCGCAGAAGGCGTTTTCAGGGCTTCGCGCAAGGAACTCCTCAAAATACCCGGTATCGGGCTGGTCGTGACCAATGCCATTTTATCGGCGCCCTCCCTGCATCTTGCCGAACGCGAACTGGAATTTTTGGAAAAAAACAAGGTCGAAGCTGTTTTCTATACCGACGAACGGTACCCGAGCCGCCTGAAACAATGCGCCGACAGCCCGGTCATCCTGTTTTTTAAAGGTTCCTCCTGTCGGCTGCTCAATAGTGAACGCATTGTAGCCATTGTGGGTACCCGCCAACCCGGCGATTACGGAAAGTATGCCTGCGAAGAAATAATAGAAGGTCTAAAACCGTATAATGTATTGATAATAAGCGGATTAGCATACGGAATTGACATAACGGCGCACCGAAAATCCAATATGACGGACGTTCCGAATATCGGCGTCCTGGGCCACGGCCTCGGCAGCATTTATCCCAAACAGCACCGAAGCGTGGCTATGAAAATGATCGAAAACGGCGGATTATTGACGGAATACATCCACAGCGCTAACCCGGACCGGGAACATTTTCCCATGCGCAACCGGATCATTGCCGGCATGTGCGATGCGCTCGTAGTCGTGGAGACAGCTGCTTCCGGCGGATCCATGATTTCGGCCCAATTGGCCGTCGACTACGGGCGCGATCTTTTTGCCGTGCCCGGCCGGATCAACGACCCTAAAAGTGTCGGTTGCAACTACCTGATTCAGAACAACAGCGCCAAACTGACCGTTTCCGCAGCAGACATTGCCGAATCAATGCGTTGGGAGGAACATGGCAAACCTGCCATCAGGCAAACACAATTACTACTCGATTTATCGCCGGAAGAAGAGGGCGTGCTGCAACATATCCGGCAACAACCGGAAATTGCGATTGACCAGCTGTCCGTTCTTTCCCGGATGCTGCCGGGAGAGCTGGCTTCCACCCTACTTGGGCTTGAATTCAAAGGCGCTATTCGCACCCTCCCCGGTAAACGGTACATTGTTTCGGGCTGAACTTTACACAAACTGTAGGGAATCAAACTTCCTGCCCAGTATTTGTTCCGCATCCGCCTGTAGCCACCGGTCCAGCAGGGTGGAATACACCTGCCTGAAATCAACCTGGTATTTCAAATCTCCGGCATCCAGATCCAGCAGGTCGGGAAGCGGATTCAGCAAACCCTTTTCGCGCAGGCCTCCGCCGAGCAAAATCATATTGTTCGCCGTTCCATGATCGGTGCCCCCGGAAGCATTCTGGGATACGCGCCGGCCAAACTCTGAAAACGTGGCGACCAGTACGTCTTCCCATTTGCCGTTTGATTTCATCTCTTTGATAAATGCAGCCAATGCATCGTTCATTTCCTGAAAAAGCCGTTTTTGTTGCCCTTCCTGGTTGATATGGGTATCGAAACTGCCCAGTGACACGTAATAAACGGTGGTGTCTGTGTCGGCCAGAATGAGTGATGCAATCGTTTTGAGTTGTTTGCCCAGGCCTGTGGCGGGGTAGGCTGCCGTGGCGGGTTTTCGCCGGCTTTGCTGATAAATATAATCTGCCGAAGAAAGCGTTTCGGCCATTGTTTTATAAAGATAGGCGACCGGCGTGTCTTCCTGCTTTTCAGGACCGTGCGCGGCAGCGTAATCAACGAAGTATTGACTGCGGGCGCTTTCAAACAGGCGTTTAGGGTCTTGCAGCGCCAAACCCTTGCTCTGTATGCCCTTTAGTGCCAGGCTCAGCGTATCATCTATCTCCAGGGCAGCTGAGGGCCTTCCCGCGCATTGAGCATCCAGATAGCGGCCAATCCAGCCCGTTTGCCAATATTCGGATGCCGTGCTGGCCGATTGCCAGATATCCATACTTCTGAAATGGGAACGGTCGGGATTTGGGTAGCCTACACTGTTCACCACTGCCATTTCACCCGCATCATAAGCTGTTTTCAGAGCTGTCAGCGTTGGATGCAGGCCGGCTTCCGTGCCTAGCGAAAGTGTTGTTTCACGTGGAACAGCGATACGCCGGCGCTCTTTGTAATAAATATCGTTGCGCACCGGAATGACGGTGTTCAGTCCGTCGTTGCCGCCGTTCAACTGCAACATGACCAATACTTTGCCTTTGGGGGCCGGTACTTGCCTTCCTTCCACTGCTTTTAAAAATTTGGGCAGTAACAGCGAAGCCGTAGCCAATGAACCCGTTTTTAGAAAATCCCTTCTTTTGATTAGCATAGGTAGTTATCAGTTATCGATCAACACAATTGATATTCAGGCGTGGCCATCAGTCGGATCATAGCCGTTTTAATCAAACTCTCCTGACTGCTGCGATCCGTATATTTTTCAAGAACGGCGGCAGGAGGCTGGGCATCCGTCTGCCACAGGTATTCCGCCATACTTGGTATCAGATCGCTGCTGCGCACTGCTGAAAACTGTTTCAGGACAGGCTGCCAGTCGATATCGGCAGCCAGTATGCGCGCCTGATTCCTACTTTTTAGGCCCATTTGCTGATCGTCGTCGTCTTTTGTTTGCACGTCGAGGTCGCCGCGATCGACAATTAATTGTGGAATACGCATCCGAAGCATAAGCGAACTGCTGTCGATCCAGGCTTTTCCGCCGGGCCAGCCGGCCACATTGGGCGGAAAAAAAAGAACCTGATCCAGTACGCGTTGCAGTTTTAACTGTACTTCCGGGTCCTCCAGTTCCAGGGGCAATACCCGGCGAATACCCACCCAGTACTCTATGGGCGATTTGATGCGATTGCCTGTGTTTTCCTGCGCATAAAACCAGTCGCTACAGACGATATCATCGAGCAGTCGCATGATTTGATAGCCGGATTCATAAAAACGGTTGGCAAGCCAGGAAATCCGTTCTTCCGGAACAAGTGTGTCATTTACCAAAAAACGGTACATTTTTCTGGTAATGAACACTGCTGTTTGCCGGTTTTCAAGCAAAATGTCCAGCACATCATCCCCATCGAAATTCCGGGACTTGCCCAGCAGGTTTTTTATTCCTTTATCGTGGTCGTTGGGGCGGAAAATAAAATCTCCATTCAGCCTGAAATTCCAGCCTGTAAAAGCGCGGGCTGCTTGTTTTACATCCGTTTCCGTGTAATGGCTGCGGCCTAGGGTGAATAGTTCCATCACTTCCCGGGCAAAGTTTTCATTGGGATGCTGCTTTTTATTTTGTTGATTATTCAAAAATGCGATCATGGCCGCGCTTTTAGAAACGGCGCGCAGTAAATCGCCAAAATTTCCCAGCGCATTTTCCCGAATGATGTGTAGTAGTTGCTGCTGGTACAGGATATTGATGTTGCGGCTTGCAAAGTGGCCATGCCAAAAGAGGGCCATTTTTTCCCTTAACTGTGCTTTGGAATGTGTCATTTCTTCCAGCCACAACAGGTTCAGGTTGCGCAGGTTATCGCGGCTTTGCTCGCGCAAACGTTTTTTATCCGCCTGGTCGAGTTCCCTGCGCTCCATTTTACCCAATTCCCCTATACCCATCAGCAATCCTTTAACAGCGCTGTCGGCAATGTCAAAGTATTCGGGTTTTGTTGCAGCATCATCTTTCATCTTTGGCCACCAGCTGGCTTCAGGAAGCGAAGCCCACTTGTCCCAACTTTTGGTGCGCGGCCCAAATCCGAGCCGCCAGGACAAATGCTTCATTTTTTGCATCTTTTTATCCATTTTTTTGTTTTAGTAATTGCTTCATGGATATTGACATTTTCTTCCAGAGAAGACGGATGAAAAAACAAGGAGTTTAATCCCTTAACAAATGTTTAATCTCTTTTCATTTCAGGCATCTTGCCTGTATAGGCTCTTGTTTAAAAAATTCAG
>JAYSZC010000217.1:0-2047 GCA_043738235.1 Lewinellaceae bacterium
CGAAGTTTTCAAATAATCGGATAATGCCGCAGACCCGTACCACTGGTATAATTCGGGTTCGAGCAGTTTTTCTTTGATTGCCGGATCTGCTTCCATTAACTGGTTGGCTTCTTCAAAAGTGGTGACATTTAAAATAAAAATACCCCGATAGGTTTTATCATTTTTCCCCAGCGGGCCTGCTACAATCAGTTTGCCCATATCGACTAATCTGCCGATATTTTGCATGTGCCCGCCAAACAGACTATCCCTTACCGCTTTGTTTTCAACGGTGTTGCTGCCGGTTTTCAGCATGACTAGCACGTACATTTTCATGCCGTAATCGTCTGCCCCAAATGTTTTGGCCAGCGTGGAATCGTAATTGGGATTGATGGTTTGGGCCGTTGAAACAATACCCAAAAGAAGAAAAAACGGGAGAAAAAGTAGTGGTTTCATAGCGAGAAGCATCATAATCAAGTTATAGTTTGATGGTTTGAAAGTTTGATGGTTTGAGGTGGTAACTTATGGCTCAGGTGACCACCTCAAACCATCAAACCTTTCAAACCATCAAACCGCCCAACCATCAAACTTTCGGCAATTCCCAGCCATTCTGATACTGCACCTTGATCAGCGCGTTGGCTTCCGGGTCGTTTTTAAACATACCGGAAGCGGCGTCCCAGTACACCTTTCGGCCTGTTTTAAAAGCCACATTGCCCATGTGCGCATTGATGGCTGCGATAGCGCCTGTTTCGATCCCGCATTTCAGCAGGGAAGCGTCGTTGGCCTGCATGGCGGCGACAAAGTTTTTGTGGTGATCGGCTAAGTAATTGGCGTTGTTGCCCCTGCGCTGGTCGGGCAGGTCATCTATTTCATACATCAACACACCTTCGGCGTTTCGTTGGGTTTCCGGAATAATTTCCCAGCCTTCCCGGTTGACCACCATTGTGCCGTGGTTGCCGATAAAAGCGATGCCTTCGGTTTTTCCGTAATTGCCGTTGTCGATGCCGGTAGCGTGTTCCCAGAGCATATTGAATTTCTCGTATTCAAAAACCGCCTGCAAGGTGTCCGGCGTTTCGGAAGCATCGTCGGGGTAGGCTAATTTGCCGCCGGAAGCGATGACGGATTTAGGCGCGGTAACACCCATAAAAAACAGGGCAATGTCGATTTCATGCACGCCCCAGTCGGTCATCAGGCCCCCCGCATAATCCCAGTACCAGCGGAAATTGAAGTGGAAACGGTTGGGGTTGAAAGGGCGTTTCGGGGCGGGGCCGAGCCACATATCGTAATCCACGCCGGCGGGAGGCATGCCGTCGGGTTTGACGGGTACCGGCTCCATCCAGCCTTGGTACGACCAGCATTTCACCAGGCGGATATTGCCGAGTTTGCCGGTTTTCAGGTAGTTGTGGGCCTGCTGATAATGCGCGCCGCTGCGCTGCCATTGTCCGATTTGCACCATTTTGCCGTAACGCTTCGCCGCCGTCAGCATCACGTTGCACTCTTCTATGGAGTTGGCGAGCGGCTTTTCACAATACACGTGTTTGCCGGCGGATAGCGCATCGCAGAACATCAGGCAGTGCCAGTGATCGGGCGTGCCGATGATGACGGCATCCAATTCCTTCATTTCCAGCAACTTGCGATAATCCTTGAACAATTTTGGCTTTTTCCCGCGCAATTCTTCCACGTTGCCCGCCCGCTCGTCGAGGATGTTTTGATCCACATCCGCCAGAGCGATACATTCGGCTTGCGGAATATTTGTCAGGACTGCCCTCAGGTTCGACCAACCCATGCCTTTGCAACCGATCAGCCCGTAATTGATTTTGTCATTGGCGGAAATGCGGCGTCTGTTTTGACCGAAGGCTTCCAGCGGAAGGGCTGATGCGATGCCGGTCCCGACGAGGGCGGCGGATGTCTGGCGAATGAATTTACGGCGAGATGTAAACATGAATTTTGTTTTAACGATGAACCAGGATGATCTGTGTCCAAAGGTATTTCATGTTTTGATATTTTTGGATTAAATTGAACACGGATTTTTTGATTAAAAGGCACACGGATTGAACGGATTAGACACGGA